>JAMCWS010000040.1:0-2322 GCA_023480605.1 bacterium | reverse complement strand
CGGGAAGACCGATTCGGTGAGCATTTCGCCAAGCAGATCAAGGGCCAGGTGGGCCTTTGCGTCGACGGTGCGGGCGTGCAGGCAGAGCGCCTCCTGGGCGGTGAAGGCGTTGATGTTGCCGCCCAGGATATTCATGGCGTCGGCTATCTGGCGGGCGGTGCGCCGGGCGGTGCCCTTGAACAGCATGTGTTCGATGAAGTGGGTCAGTCCCCCTTCCGTGGGACGTTCGAGGCGGCTGCCCAGCTCGATCCACAGGCCGACGCCGCATGAGCGGACCGTCTCGATCCGCTCGGTGACGACGCGCATTCCGCTGGCCAGCGTGCGGTATCGAATCATGCGGCATTTCCTCCCGGCAAATTGGGCTGGCGGCGGGCGATCCAGAGGCGGGCGTCGCGCAGGCGGGCCAGCACCGTCGCCCGGCCCAGGGCGCTCATCAGTTGGCAGATCGATGGGTAATCGGCGTGGCCGGCAAGGGCCAGCGAAAGAAAGGACCGGAAGCTTTGCGGCGGGCGGCCGCTTTCGGCGGCGATGCGGTGGATGACGCCGGAGAGCGTCGGCGATTCGAAATCCGGCGCCAGGGCGAGTTCGGTTTCCAGACGTTCGAGCCGGCCGGCCGCCGCCTCGTCGAACAGGCGGGCGGCTTCGCGTGGCGGATAAATGAACGGGGCCGCCGACAAGAGCGACTTGAGCCTGCGCGCCAGTTCGGGCATCGTCCGTGTCCGGGCGTGGGCCAGCCCAACGAAGGTTGCGAATTCGGGGTCTTCCAGCCGGTCGGCCGGCACGCCCGCGGCGCACAAACGAGCGCGGGCGGCCGCCGTCACCTGATCGAGCGGCCTGCCGGGCAACGAGTAGATCGCGACGCGGGGTGTTGCGCCACCGGATGTCGGACGGGTGCCGGCCGATGTCCGAGCGCGCGGCCGGACCTGAAAAGTTTGGAATTGGGTGAATGCATGGGCCATCTTGAACGGACGCCTCACCGGAGACAACGCCGAATCCGCCGGCCGGGCGGGCCGGTCAGTCATTTTTGCCCTGCTCGCGCTGGAGGCTGTCGCGCAGGCTTTTGAGGACGCCCTCGAACTTGATTTCGTTTTCGCTGTCGACGTCAAGCAGTCGCTCGTGGGCCTCGATCATCATCACGATCCGGTCGAGCTTGGAAGGTTCGGGGGTTTCGGCCGGCTGGAAGGGGGTTTGGGCAAGCTGCTCGCGCATGGGATCGCCGGCGCGCATGTCGAGCAGATATTTGAGCCCCAGAGTCTCCAGGAGGCGGCGGACGTGATCCTTGATGTTGGTGACGATGGGCAAGGAGGCGGTCGTGGATTTCTGGTGCAAGGCGATGCTGGCCATGGTGCCCATGAAGGTGCTGTCCATCGTCACGCAATGGTCCAGGTCGATAATGTAGCGCGGATTATCGGCCCGGGTGAGTTCGAAGATGCGGCGTAGGCAGACGCTATTCTGGTGATTGCCCTTGCCGTTGACGCGGATCACCACGATTCCCTCGGGAATGCGGGCGTATTCGAGAGCTTCGGGATGGATCGAACTCATCTTTCAGCTCGGAAACTCCTCGTTAAGATTCCGGTGGCCGAGGCGTCGTCAATCCGTCTGGGGGTCCAGCGACAACCAGACTTCGCGACGGCGCGGGCCGTCGAACTCGCAGAAAAAGATCCCCTGCCAGCGTCCCAGGCACAAACGGCCTTCCTCGACCGCGACACGGACCGACGAGCCCATCAGGCTGGCCTTGATGTGGGCGTCGGCGTTGCCCTCGGCGTGCGCCCAGTCGCCGCGGCGGGGCACCAGCCGGTCCAGGAAACGCATCATGTCGTCGGCGACGTCGGGGTCGGCGTTCTCGTTGATGGTGACGCCGGCGGTCGTATGGGGAACATAGACCAATACATGCCCCCGCGTCAACCCGGCGCGGGTGACCAGGTCGGCCACCTGGCCGGTGATTTCCACCCATTGGGTTCGTTCCCGGGTGGCCAGCTCGAATTTGAGGCGGTCCGGCGCCACGTGCCGCACTCCTTGACAACGTTGCATCGCCCGGGGACCGGCGTCAATGCAAAAAGGCATTACGCTTCGGCCCTGCCCGGGAGGGGCGAACCGGGCTGATTCCCTGCCCGACTATTTTCCGTTAAGTTCGGGCTGGATGCAACACGCTTTCGAGACTCGATTCGGTGATGGGCGCATCCCGACTTCGTACGGGCTGAAAGACCTTTACAGAGCCGGCACGGAGGCCGGCTCTCCAGGGCCTGCAGCCAATCCTGTCGCGAACAGATCTGAGATGCGCCCTTCGGCGACCGAATCGAAAGCGGACGCGCCTCCGGGCGA
>JAMCWS010000210.1 GCA_023480605.1 bacterium | reverse complement strand
CCGACGCCATCGGCGCCCAGGCAGCCCGCCGACGTTGGGCGCGCCTTCCTCGAAACGGCGCGCATTGGGGAGCGGCGGCTGGGCGAGGTCGTCGTAATCATCGCGGCGCGGACGGCCGATCCACCCGACCATCGAACGATTCATGATAGGCACGCAATCGGGGCGGACATAGAGCACGCCGGCGCCATCGGCGCCCAGGAGCCACTTGCGACCGTCGGCGGCGAGGAAATCGCATCCCAGATCGCCGACCGCCGCCGGCAGAGCCCCCAACCCCTGGATGGCGTCGAGGCAAAACCAGACGCCGCGTTCACGGCAGAGCGCGGCGAGCATCTCGGCCGGCATGCGGTAACCGGTCGAATACTGAACGAGCGAGACGGCGACGAGGCGCGTGCGCGCGTCGAGGCGGGCGGTGAAGTCGTCGACGCAAAAGCGATGGTCGGGGCGTTCGGGCACGACCCGCAGCGCGACGCCGCGCTCGGCCAGGTTGCGCCAGGGATGAACGTTGGCCGGGAATTCGTTGGCGGCGGTGACGATGTTATCGCCGGGCCGCCAGGGGAGCGAGTTGGCGATGCACAACAGGCCGTGGGTGGTGTTGTGAATGAAGGCCACGTCGTCATCGGCGGCGCCCAGCAGACGGGCGGCCTCGCGGCGGGCGGCCGACATCCGGCCCGCCCAGCGCGGCCACGCGGCGGCGCCCATGAGGCAGGCTTCATCGGCGAAGGCATGCAGCGCCGCGGCCGAGCGCGCCGGAAGGGGCGAGTCGGCGGCGTGATTGAGGAAAATCCGCTCGCCGAGCACGGGAAATTCGTCCACCCAGAGAAGCGGTTCGCCATCGGCGAAGGTGACGGATTCGACAATCGGGTTCATCACGCTGATATGACTCCCCTGATCGGAAGGGCCGGCGCAAACCGGCCACGACCGGATTTTTTTGCGCTCCCCGAGCATACCCCGGCGCCATCCGCGCGCGGGATCTCACGCCGTTCAGCGGGCGGCCGGCGGGTAAAGGGCGTTTTTGATCGTGCGCACCACCTGGGGCAGCCGCGGACCCGGAATCAACAGACACTCATCGGTCAGGATATGTATCCGGCCGTTTTTCACCGCCGGAATGGACGGCATCAATTGCCAGTCGCTGATGAGTTGCCGACGTTCCTGGGATGAAAGCTGGTTGAGCGTCGTCAGCTCCAATATGGCGTCGGGGTGGCGGGCAATCAGGCTTTCCTTGGAAACCTGAGGGTAGGGCTGCCTGACATCGGCCAGGATGTTGGCGCCGCCGGCCAGGCGCAGGGCGTCGCCCAGGAAACTGCCGGCGCCGGCGCTGTACATGCCATTGAGCGAGCCGGCCTTGCGCTCGACGCTGATGAAAACGCGCGGCGGCGTTTTCGCCCGGGGATCGGCGGCCAATTCACGGGCGATCCCGGCCAGATCGGCATCGATCCGGCGGACCAGCGCCCGGGCCGCTTCGGCGCGGCCGAGTACGGCGCCGATCTGCCGGATGCCGCCCAGAATCGTGTCCCGCCCGTCCATCGTGACACTGAGCAGCCGGATGCCGCGCCCGGAGGCGAATTCGCGGACTTTCACGTGTTCGCCAAGGATCAGAATCAGGTCGGGCTGCAAACGGCTGATGACTTCGTAGTTGGGATTGCTCCAGCCGCCACAGCTTTGGATCGCGCGGGCTTCGGGCGGATAGCGGCAGAAATCGGTCACCCCGACGAGCAGGTCTTGGGCACCCATGGCGAAAACCGACTCGGTAATGTTCGGTGAGAGCGAGATGACCCGCCGGGGCGACTCGGTAGCGGCCGGGACAGGCTGGGCGCCCGCCAGCTCGGGCGCGGTGGTTGCGGCGGCCGACGTCGCGGCGTCGGCATCGGCGGGCACGCGCCTGGCCGAGGCGGCGCCGGACGACGATTCCGGCTGGCGGCAGCCCGAGGCCGCCAACAGCAACCCCCATAACAGGAGAAGCGGCAGGACGGCGCGGCGCGAGAAAAAATGTATGCGATTCATCGTCGATCTTTCGTTTGCGCGGCCGCCGGGTTTGGCGGGCCCGGCTCCAGGCGAGGCTCCGTCGCCGGCGCGAAGCGACGTTAATAAAGAAGCGGGCCGGCACGCATGTGTGAATCGGTGCCCGCCCGCCCCTTTGATCCGTTGCCCCGCCGGCTTATTGTATTTCGGGTTTCTTCAGCGTGCCGTCGGGATTGAGGAGATCCTGCGGAGTCAGTTGTTCGCGGACCACGACGTTTTTGGCGTCATACGGCACGTTCTCGAGCGGTTCCTTGGTCACCAGGAAGAGCTGCCCGTCGATCATGAGGGTATCGCCTTCTTCGACCTTGCGCCAGCTATCGGCGAACTTCTCGACCTGCTCCCGCTTGTCTTTGAACCATTGGTCGTAACGTTCCTGGTTGGCCTCGCGATCCTCGATGGAGAGAATCATTTTGACGTAGCGGGTATACATATCCTGCTCTTTGTCTTGCGCGGCCTCCTGGAACTTGGCGCGGTAGGCTTCATTGCGATCGGGGTTGAAGTAGTCCTCTTCGGGATTGAAAGTTTCGCGAGCGGCAGCCGGGGTCGTGCCGGTCGCCCCCATCCCCATCATGCCCATGCCCCCCATGGCGCCGGGCATTTGGAGTCCGACCAGACCCGGGGCGCCCGGAGGCGGTGGGGCAGCCGCGCCGAAAGCGCCGCCCATGCCTTGCGCCCCGCCCTGGGCGGGCGTCAAGGTGCTGCCCACCAGGTTGCTCAGGGCCTCGTTTTTCTTTTCGCCTTCAAACACTTTGGCGAGACCCTCGACCGTCTCGTCGTCGGCGGCGTTGAGCAGATTGCGGTTGCAGTAATATTGCCACAGCACGAGTTGGTCGTAATAGAAGGTCCACTCGGCCGCCAGGCTCGGACTGAAATCGACCGGCAGCGGTTCTCGCAACCGCGCGGCGGTGGCGCCCGCCTCGGGGGCGCCGGGGCCGCCCGAAACGTATGGATTCACGGCCTCGCCGCCGGGCGCGGCCGGGGTGGCCGGCTGGGCGGGGGCGCCGGGCGTTTCGAAGCCGGGCATGTAGAATCCCGGCGGCGCATTGGCCATCGGATTGGCCATGCTCGCCTGGCTGGGCGCTGACGGCTGGGCGGGCGCCGCCGGCGTTTCAAAGCCGGGCATGTAGAATCCCGGCGGCGCATTGGCCATGGGATTGGAGGCGGCCGGCGGCGCGCCGAGGAAGCCGGGCTGGCCGATGCCACCCGGGCCCGGCGCCGCCAGACCCGCGGCCGTTCCGGCCGCCGCTCCGGCCGCCGCGGGGCCGCCGGTAATTTCATAATAAGCCGAGGGTTCCAGGTTACGCGTGAGCTGATAATAAAGCGTCAGCTTGGTAATGATCCACTTGCGGTTGGCCACCCATTCGTCGTCGGACACCATGACTCGATCGATGCGAGTTTCCTCGGGAACACGGGCGTCGGAATTGACCGTGCCGATGTAAAAGGGGTGGTAGAAATGAACCCCGGGATCGGTGATCGGTTGAATTTCACCCGCCCAAGTGTAAGTGAGCGGGTGGGGATCCGACGGGGAAGTCTCGATGCTGTATTCCACGTCGGCCAAGACCTGGGCGTGAAGGGCCGTCTCGAACGGACCCGCCGCCGCGATCACCGCCAGCCAGACCAGAAGGTTTTTGGAACCAAACTTGACACCCATCGTTGTGCTGCTCCTCCCCTTCGAATCCCGCGAATAAACCTTATTACGAGCGATTCACTCCCGCGCCTGGAATACAAATCAGATCCATGACTGATTGTAGTCGCACCGCCCCCCCGAAGGCTAGCAAAACCGGTGGGCGAGACATGACTCCTGCGCCTCACCGGTCGGCCATGCTGCGCTCTTCCGGCCCCTAATCTAAGCATTGTGATCTCAATGGCCAAGGAAAAAAACGAGGGGGCGCGTAAACTTTTTCTTGCAACGTGCGCCATCCTCGGTTAAATCTATGGGTCTGACGCGCGCCCGTAGCTCAACTGGATAGAGTGTCTGACTACGGATCAGAAGGTTCCGGGTTCAACTCCTGGCGGGCGCGCCAGCCAATCTTCAATAAAATCAAGAGTTTAGTGAAGGTCGTGTGATTTCGTGAAATCCTTCAATCCCTCCTGATTCGGCTTGAAATCGGCTCTATTCTCGGAAACATTCCAGCATATTTCCCCCGACCAGGCGCAACTTGGCCGGGGTTTTTTTTCTCCCTGATCCGGCTCGATGGCAATCATTGGCGCCCCCGGCCTACGCCTCAGCCTTTTGGATGGCCGGCCCCGGCCCCCCTTCCGGTTTCAGTCGTTCCTACCGACGGACCGCATCCGGTTGATGGAAGGTTCCAGCGTCCAACAGAATGCCATAAGTGGGCGATGTCATGCAGACCCGCGTTTCGGAACACGGCGCAAACGGCGCGACCGCACGGCCTGGTGGGCACACACGCGCTCGAATCGGTTTCCCACCATCGAGCCCTGTCGGAGTGCGCGGCGGCGACCAGGTTAGTTTCTGGCGTCGACTCGGGCGAGCACTTGGAAGGGATTCCCATGGCGACTTTCCCGGTTGCAGCCGGATTCTGGGCATTATCACCCACATTTCGACCCACCCCGCGGAATGATCCGTTCATGTTTAGGTGTTTTGGATGGTTAGTTTCGCGAAATGGGAAATATCGTTCCCGACGGTGGGGAACAACGTTTCACCCAATCTGGCACACACATGTCGGTCTGGTTGCGGAAGCGGCTGCCAAGTCAAATATGCACCTTTATCCGTCGGTGTTTTGAGCGATGGCCTGTCCTATTCCGGCCAGGTCCAACATGGCCGACGGCCCTTTTCGCTTGCTCGTCACTGGGGTGCCGCAAACCATCCAGACAGACCAGACAAGACGCCTGTCATCTCACCGCATCGAGGATTATCGTGAGTCAGCAACGAAACCAAGTTCGGTGGCTCAACCACATCCTCATCTTGGGGGCACTGGGCCTGATGCCGCTGCTCGTCGCCCGCGCGGCCGGCGCCGCCGAGGGCGGCCGCCCGGCACCCGCGCTCGGAACGGCCGGGGTCACATATCCGATCCTGATCGGCGCCGACGGCGCCGGGCGCTATTTCACAAAGCAGAAACTCGTCTATTGGCAGCAGGAAGCCTGGTACCGGGCGCTCGACGACTACGGCATCAAGTATGTCGACGTCCACATCAGTCCCATCACCGATCACGGTTCCGAAAACTCGGCCCGCATGGCGGAGACGTTTCTCGACCTGGATCGCCGGATGCGCGACCACGGCAAGGTTTACACGATCAACGTCGAGCACCCCA
>JAMCWS010000320.1:14235-24276 GCA_023480605.1 bacterium | reverse complement strand
CCCGCGCCGGCCAACACATTCGCGCACCTGGACGCGACGACGGTGCTTTCGCGCCAGATCGCCGAGTTGGGCATTTACCCGGCCGTGGATCCGCTGGACTCGACCAGCCGCATCCTCGACCCGACGGTCGTCGGGGAGGAGCATTACGCGACGGCGCGCCGGATCCAGAACATCCTTCAGCGCTACAAAGACTTGCAGGACATCATCTCGATCCTGGGCATGGACGAGCTTTCGGAGGAAGACAAGCTGACGGTGGCGCGGGCGCGCAAAATTCAGCGTTTCCTTTCGCAACCCTTCCACGTCGCGGAGGCCTTCACGGGCCGACCGGGGGCCTATGTCAAACGCGAGGACACGGTGCGCGGCTTTAAAATGATCACCGAAGGCGAACTGGACGACGTGCCCGAACAGGCCTTCTACATGGCCGGCCCCATCGAAGAGGTGCAGGAACGGGCCCGTAAAATGAAAGAAGCGTAACACGCGGGATCGGGGCGCTGGAGCCGCCGGGCGAGCGGGCGGCGCGCTCACCGAGGAAGCAGGATCAAGCTGATGGCCTATTATCAAGTCCAGGTATACACGCAGAAAGCCAAAGTCTTCGACGACAAGGAGGTCGTTTCGATCATCGTGCCGGGCGAAGATGGCTACCTGGGGGTGATGGCCCATCACACGCCGCTGGTCACGACGTTGGGCCGTGGTAAACTGACAATCGAAAAGTCCGACAAGGCGATTGAATACCGGGTCGCGGGGGGTTTTCTGGAGGTGGGCGGCAACCGCGCCACGCTGCTTGTGGACGAGTTGGAACTGCTGGCCAAGGAAGCGGAGCGGGCCTGAGATATTCACCACGATGAAATAAACCGCGCGGCCAATGGCGCGCGGGCGATCGCGACCGTCGATGCCATGGCAGCGGCCTTGTGGAGGGCTGAGCGGGCGATGAGACTCCCTGCCGCGGCGCGGCGGATCGCCCGGATTTCGCCAAACCGCATCGCCAGTTGCATCGCGGAATCGCGCGCGGTAGTATATTTTACCCGAAGGGTGAATGTGCCGCGGTGCGGCGCGAAGCGGATTTTCGCGCATGGCATGGCCGCGGCGAAACACCCACTATTGAATCGATTCGACGTCGTGGATCGGATGCGAGGTCCGACGTGAGTCTGGCGGATTATACCCCCGGGACCGGCGCGGCGCAGTCCAGCCCGGCCAGCGAAAGCGTGCCGGCGAGCGGGTCCATTTATGTCAACCGAGAGATGTCGTGGCTGGCATTCAACTGGCGCGTCCTGGAAGAGGGCCAGTCGGCGCACAATCCCCTGCTGGAGCGGCTCAATTTTTTGGCGATCACGTGCAGCAATCTCGACGAATTTTTCATGAAACGCGTCGGCGGCCTGAAGCGGCAGTTGGCGGCGGGCGTGTCGGGGCTGTCGATCGACGGCCTGACGCCGCAGGAACAACTCGCCCTCATCCGGGCCGATGTGCTGAAGATGATCGAGGCCCAGGACCGGCTGCTGCGGGACGTGCTGACTCCCGAACTGTATGAGGCCGGCCTGCGCGTGGTCGGGTGGGCCGACCTCAAGCCGGGCCAGCAGGCGGCGCTCAGCGATTATTACAGCCGGATGATCGCGCCGATCCTCACGCCGCTCGGGGTCGGACCCGGCCAGCCGTTCCCGTTCATCTCGAACCTGAGCCTGTCGCTGGCGGTGATGGTCCAGGCGCCGGGGGAGAATCATCCGCGGTTCGCGCGGGTGAAGATCCCGACCAACCGGCCGCGCTTCATCCAGGTGCCCGGCGAGATGGTGTTCGTGCCGCTGGAGGAGATCATTGCACGGAACCTCCAGCAGTTGTTCGTGGGGATGGAGATCGTGGAGACGGCGCCGTTTCGGGTGACGCGCAACGCCGACATCTTGCGCAACGAGGAAGAAGCCGACGACCTGCTGGAAACGATCGAGGAGGAGTTGCGCAACCGGCGCTTCGCCCCCGTCGTGCGGCTCGAGACGCTGGTCACCATATCGGACGAACTGCAGGAGTGGCTGCTGAGCGAACTGGACCTGGACGCCGAACAGGATCTCTACCAGAGCCAGACGCTGCTGGGCCGGCGCAACCTGTCGCAACTGGCCGGGCTCAACCTGCCCCACCTGCATTACAAACCCTATTCGCCGGTTTCGCACCCGCGCCTGCAACGGATCGAGAATTCCGAAAACGGCAACGATATTTTTTCGGTCCTGCGCAAGGGCGACGTGCTCGTGCATCATCCGTTCCAGTCGTTCGCCACGAGCGTGCTGGGGTTGCTGCGGGCGGCGGCGCGCGACCCGCAGGTGCTGGCCATCAAGCAGACGCTTTACCGGACGGCGGCCAACAGCCCAATCGTGGCGGCGCTGCTGGAGGCGGTTGAGAACGGCAAGGAAGTCAACGTCCAGGTGGAGATCAAGGCGCGATTCGACGAGGCCAACAACATCGAGTGGGTGCGCACGCTGGAACGCGCCGGCGCACACGTCTCGTACGGTTTCGTCGGCCTCAAAACGCACTGCAAGACGATGCTGATCGTGCGGGACGAGCCCGAGGGCATCCGCCGATACGCGCACATCGGCACGGGCAATTATCACACCGGGACGGCGCGGCTATACACCGACCTGGGCCTCTTGACGACCGACCCAATGGTCTGCCAAGACGTGGCCGATCTATTCAATTACCTGACGGGCCACTCCAATTTCGTCGACTACCGAAAGCTGCTGGTGGCGCCGGTGAACATGCGCCAGCGTTTCCTGGAAATGATCCGCCGGGAGATTCGCCTGTCGACGCCCGACAACCCGGGGCGAATCCTGGCCAAGATGAACCAGCTCGAGGACCCCGAAATCATCCAGGCGCTGTATGAAGCTTCGCAGGCCGGCGTGCAGATTGACGCGATCGTGCGCGGCTTCTGCTGCCTGAGGCCCGGCGTGCCCGGCCTGTCGGAAAACATCCGCATCATGAGCATCATCGGGCGCTTCCTCGAACACTCACGGATCTTTTACTTCCAGAACGGCGGCGAGCCGGAGTATTACATCGGCTCGGCCGATTGGATGAGCCGCAACCTGAGCAATCGCGTCGAGGCGGTGACGCCGATCGAATCGCCGGCGCTGCAGAAGGAACTCGATTTCATCATGAAAACCTGCTTTGCCGATCAGCGCCAGGCGTGGGATTTAAAGGCCGACGGCGCCTACCAGCGCCGCCACCCCCGGCGCGGCAAGGGCAGCCAGCGGATTTTCATGGACCGCGCCGCCGGCGCATTGCAAAAAGAATAAAGGCGGATGTATGTTGCCGAATCCCGGTGACGCGATTAACGAAATGGCGCAATATCCATCAAGAGTTGGCTGCCGAACACCATGACCTTCTCCCCTCGCCCAAGGTTGATTTCAGTTCTGAGCCTGTTGATATGCCTGGCGGGGTGCGGGGAGACGGGTGAACCGGCGGGCGATCCCGCCGCGGCGATCCAGTTCCACCTGATCGATCAAGCCTCCGGCAGCCAAGCCGAGCAGTTGACGGTTAAAGACACCACCACACAGTTTCGCGTCGCCCCCAAGGTGCTGATGGACGGCCGCGCCATCGCGACGGTGGAAAGCGTCAAGGAGCCGGCGGGCGACCGATACAACGTCCGACTCGGACTGACCCAGTCGGGCGCGCAGGAATTCGCGGACCTGACCGGCGCGCACGCGAACCAGTTGCTGGCCATCGTAGCCGATGGTCAGATCGTCGCCGCGGCGCAGATTCCCGGTCCGATTCTCGACGGCACGTTCATGATCAACGGCCGCTACACCGAAAAGGAGGCCGCCGACATCGTCGCGCAACTCGATGCCCACTTGCGCAGGCCGTAGTCACACCCATGACGCCCCCCACCGTTTTAACACCGCCAAGACTCACGTGGCTCCGCCGGACGTTACGGCTGGTTTTCCGCATGTTTTACGGATTCCGATCGGTCGGACAGGAGAACATTCCCCGGGCCGGGCCGGTGCTCTTCGCTTCGAACCATGTGACCTACTACGATCCGGTGCTCGTGGCGATCGGGCAGGATGAGGCCATGAACTTTTTGGCCTGGGACGCGTTGTTCAAAGTGGAGCCGTTCGGCTGGCTGATCCGCATATTCGGGGCGTATCCGGTGTCGATCGAGAGGGGCGGCGTGGGCGCCTACCGGGCGACGCTGCATGTCCTGCGCCAGGGGGGGCGGGTGCTGATTTTCCCCGAGGCGGGGCGATCGGACGACGGCGGATTGATGGAAATGCGGGAGGGGGTGGCGCACCTGGCGCTGCGCGCCGGGGCGCCGATCGTGCCGGTTCGCATTGAGGGCGCATACCGGGTGTGGCCGAAGGGGCAGCGCTTGCCTCACTTCCATCGGCCGATTCTGGTGACTTACGGCAAGCCGATCACGCTGGCGGCGGCGCGCACGACGGAGGTGACGGGCAAAGACGAACAGGAAGCGGCGACGGCGGAGATCATGAGACAGTTGCGGGAATTCCTGGCCGCGCCGGCGGAGCGGAAGATCGAAGACGCGGCGTGACCCGGCAGATGCGGTCATGGGAGGGATCGGTTATGGGACTTATGAGACCTATGGGACATAAAGGTGACCGTCTGGCATATGGAATAGCAAGCAGGGGAGCTATTTTTCCACCTTTTTCATGACTTCCCAGACCAGGTTGGTCATCGTGTAGGGTTCGGTTTCGGGGACGACCCGGCGGGGATAACGATACCAGCTTTCCACCAGCCAGACGTCGGGTTTGCCGCCGGCGGCGCGATAGAGGTCGATGTAGGCGAGGGTATCTTCGCTGTAGAGTTTCGGATCGCGGGCGCCGCCACGCTGAGAGTTGACGATCAGCGTGAACTTGAGTCCCCGGCCGTGGACCAGGTTTTCGAGTTCGCGGATGCGGGCGATCCAGTCGGTGCGTTGGGGATCGTTGGCGAAACCGGGATGGCGAACCAGGCCGGTGGCGTAGTCGTAAGGGAAATCGACCGTGACGCCCGCCAAGGGGATGCCGGCGGCGTTGGCGGCATCGATCGCCTTGGTGACGACCGGATAATAATCGCCCCACCCCATAGGTTTGCCGGTCTGGCCGGTGTAGGAGCGCTCCCCTTTCCAACCCCAGTTGGGGAAGTTGCTCAGCAGGTAAAACTGGATCTGGGGATAGACGGCGCGGACGGCCTTCATGTAGTCGACCAGTTCGGCGACGGCCTGATCGAGCGAAAAAGCCGTGCCGTTGCGCTCGGCAGCTTCGTTGATGCGCCGGATGGGGTGGTCCAGGTTGAGATAGTCGGGCGTGGCGCCGGCCCTGGCCAGGCGGGCGATTTTTTTCAGTTCGATGCGGGCGGAGGTTTCGCCCTCGGTGGCGTCGGGGGCGGTGACGCCGAGCGGCCCGCCGCATTCGATGGCGATCCTGATACGGTTGCGTCGGCACATATCGGCGATCGCGCGCAACTCGCCGTCGCTGTAACGCGAACCCACCCGGTCGATGAACATCTCGAGCACGGGAAGATTGGCTTTTACGTGTTCCCACTGCGCCCCCGGGGCCGCCAACGCCGCGGCATCGGCGTGGCACATCCAGACCACGGACGAGTCGGCGGCGGATTTGGAGTGTTCCTCGCGGCCGCAGATCGAGCAGCAAGCGGAGGTGATTCCCACGAGCACGACCGAAAATAACACGATGGCGGAACGCATGGGCGTAAGGCTCCTTGGAATACGGGAACCATGGCGGGTTCCCGGCGGGCGATGGGTGAACCATTTCGGCGGCCATCGTAAACGGAGCGAGGGTGTATTGACAAGGGCGAAAGCGGGGCGAGCGAGGGAGACGCGGGGGGGGAAACGGCGCCCGGGCGCGGACGCGGAGGCATCGAGCGGGCGCCGGCCCGTGAATATCTTCACGAACCATTGATATTGCACGATTTTAAGCTTGGCGGGAGCTCGAAAAAATCGAATTTTGGGGCCATTAGGCATTGACACTCTTTGCGGATTTTGACACAATCTCAACGCGTGTGCGTGAGTCTGGCAGGAAGCTGCGCGATCCTCCGGAAAATCCCCGCGCGCCGATCCCGGATCGCTTACCGATCCCGGTCGCCCTCGCCCGGCGGGGGTTCAATCGGATAGCCGGCCGCCCCGTGCGCGATGGCGGCCCAAACGCCTGATGCTCTACACTCAATTCGCCGCGGTTTTGGTTTTCATCGTGCTGGGTTGCCTGTTCGTATTCGGCAACCTGCTTTTGGGCAGCCTGGTCCGCCCCAGCAAATTCGGCAAAGACAAGATGGCCGTCTACGAATGCGGCGAGCCGACGATCGGCCCCTCGTGGATCCGATTCAACAGCCGTTTCTACACGATCGCCCTGGTTTACCTGCTGTTCGACGTGGAAGTGGTCGTGCTGTTGCCGGCGGGATTGGTGCTCAAGGAACTGGGAGCGGCGGGCTACGGCATCGCCGCGCTCGTGGCGATTCTGGTCTTCCTGATCGTGCTGGCGCTGGGGCTGGCCTACGAGTGGTTCTGGGGCAACCTGGACTGGATCCGGCACACGGACGAAATGCCCGCCGAGATCTTCAAGCCGGAGCAGGGCGCCGGCGAGGCGGCTGCGCCCGTCGCGCGGGCGAAGGAGACGGCGCTGGTTTCGTGAGCGTTGCGGATGCGAGAGCGTAATCGACTACGAGAACGAGCACGAGCTGAAGACAAGCCTGTTTCGCGAAAAAACCGAAAGCTTACGACTCAATTGGAATATGGACAAATCCGATAATAATCCGCCCCAGACCGCCGAGCAGATGCTCAGGGCGGCCGTGCAGGATCCGCGCGATCTGACCCGCTATCTGACTTATCTGAATACGATTAAATCGGAGGGGCTTTCGACTTCGGTCATGGTCGTTCCCCTGGACGCGGCGATCAACTGGGCGCGGGCCAGCTCGATCTGGCCGCTGACGTTCGGACTGGCCTGCTGCGCGATCGAGATGATGGCCGTGGGGGCTTCGCGATTCGATCTCGATCGCTTCGGGGCGGGAGCTTTCCGCCCGACGCCGCGGCAGGCCGACCTGATGATCGTCGCCGGGACGGTCACCTACAAGATGATGCCGCGCGTCAAGCGCCTCTACGAACAGATGCCCGAGCCCAAGTTTGTCATGGCGATGGGCGCCTGCACGGTGGGTGGCGGCCCCTATTGCAAATTCGGTTACCACGTCGTCAAGGGGATCGACCGGTTTATCCCGGTCGACGTTTACGTGCCCGGGTGCCCGCCCCGGCCCGAAGCGTTGATCGACGCGCTGTTGGCCCTGCAACGCAAGATCGCCACGGGACGACCGATCATCGAACGGTATGCGAAACCGGCCGGGGGCGGAAAGGACGGGGGCGCGCAATGACGATGGAAACGATCCATGCGCTGCTGCGCGAACGGTTCGGCGAGGCGATCGGCGAGTGGCCGCCACCCGAGACCGGCGACCCATGGATCGGGGTCAAAGCCGAGGCTTACCACGATGTCGCGCGCTTCCTGCGCGACGATCCGGCCCTGAAATTCGACTATCTGCGCCTGGTCTCGGCCGTCGACTGGATGGGCAGCAGCGGGGCGGAGTCCGCCGAGCGGCTGTCGTCGGTCCTGCACCTCTATTCGTTCGCGCGCGATCACGAGGTGACGATCGCGGTCGATCTGCCGCGCGACGCGGCGCGCCTGGCGTCGGTGGCCGATCTCTGGCCGGCGGCCAATTGGCACGAACGCGAGGCCTACGACATGATGGGGATCGTATACGAAGGACATCCGGACCTGCGGCGCATACTGCTGCCGGAAGATTGGGAAGGCCATCCGCTGCGGAAGGATTATGTGCAGCCGGAGGAGTATCACGGGATACCGAATGTGTAGGGGCGGGAGACCGGGGAGATTCGTTTGCGAGCACGATGAAGGGCATGAGCACGATTACGATAACGATAACGAGCATCAGCGCGATACGACATGATCCATAAAGAAGCCCAATCTTCCGAGCCGATTCTCCATGACAGCCTTCAGAGCGAGGAATTGCTGGTCAACATGGGGCCGCAGCACCCCTCGACGCACGGCGTGCTGCGACTGGTGGTGCGCACCGACGGCGAGATGGTGCGCGAGACGGTGCCCTACATCGGCTACCTCCACCGGTGCTTCGAGAAAATCACCGAATCGGTGACTTACGCGCAGGGCGTACCCTACACCGACCGGCTGGATTACCTGGCCTCGATGAACAACGCCCTGGCTTTCTGCTTGGGGGTGGAGAAGCTGGGCGGCTTCGCGGTGCCGGAGCGGGCGGCGTGGCTGCGGGTGATCGTGGCCGAACTCAACCGGATCGCCTCGCACCTGATCTCGTTCGGAACGTATGCGCTCGACCTGGGGGCATTTACGCCGTTCCTGTACGGCTTCCGCGAGCGTGAGGCCATCCTGTCGATCTTCGAGAAACTCAGCGGCGGACGGCTGCTCTACCATTACCCGCGCATCGGGGGCGTGCGGGCCGACCTGACGCCCGAGGTGGCGGGCGACATCCGCAGGTTCCTCGTCCAGATGCGCAAGGCATGGCCCGAATACAACGAACTGCTGAGCGAGAACGCGATCTTCGTCAAACGGACGGCTAACGTCGGGGTGATTTCGGGCGCGCGGGCCATCGCCTATGGCCTGACCGGCCCCTGCCTGCGCGGCAGCGGGGTGCGCTTCGACCTGCGCAAAAACAAGCCCTACTCGGCTTACGAACGGTTCGACTTCAGCGTCCCCGTGGGCGCAGGGATCAAAGGGGCGGTCGGGGACTGCTGGGACCGGTATTGGGTGCGCATGGTCGAGATCATGGAGAGTTGCAAGATCGTCGAGCAGGCGCTGGACGGGCTGCCGAAGGGGGAAATCCGCGGCAAAACGCCACGCGTCCTCAAACTGCCCAAGGGCCAGGTTTATGTGCCGTGCGAGAATCCGCGCGGGGAGTTGGGTTTTTACATCATATCGGACGGCAAAACGGAACCGCTGCGGTGCAAGGCGCGGGGACCGTCGTTCTGCAACCTGAGCATCACGAGCGAGGTCTGCCGCGACGTGCTGATCGCCGACGTCGTGGCAATCCTGGGATCGATCGATATCGTTCTGGGCGAAGTGGACCGGTAAGGGCGGGAGCGCGATGGAATCGATCAACCTGATACAACAACATGTCGCCGGGGCGCTCTGGCCCGCGCTGAGGGGTGTTCCGTCCTGGGTCGTGTTTGCGGGGGCGTTCGTCGTCGGCCTCGATGTATGTCGGGGCGATCATGCTGGCGTGGATGGCGGTGATGGCGCTCGTGTGGACGTACGGCGAGCGGCGCATCGCGGGATTCATCCAGGTGCGCCTGGGGCCCAACCGGGTCGGGCCGTGGGGCGTTTTGCAGCCGGTGGCCGACGGCATCAAGCTGCTGGTGAAAGAAGACGTGGTGCCGACGGTAGCCCACCGGCTGCTCTACACGCTGGCGCCGCTGCTGGTGTTCGTCGGCGCGCTGCTGCCGTTCGCGGCGCTGCCTTTCTCCGAGCGGCTGGTCGTCTCGAACATGGAGCTAGCGCTTTACTATATTCTGGGGTTCGAGGCCATCGAGGTGATCGGCATCCTGATGGCGGGCTGGGCGCCGGGCAGCAAGTGGTCGCTTTACGGCGGCATGCGGTTGGCGGCGCAGATGCTCTCGTATGAAATCCCGATGGGGCTGTGCATCCTGGTGGTTGTGCTGCTGACGGGGTCGCTCAACCTGGGCGACATCGTCGCGTGGCAGTCGCACGACGCCTTTGGCCTGGCGCGCCCGTGGATATTGGGCTGGGCGATCTTCCGTTCGCCGGCGGCGCTGGTGGGGTTCGTCATCTTCTACGTCGGCGGGCTGGCCGCCACCAAGCGGGCGCCTTTCGACCTGCCCGAGGCCGAGAGCGAACTGGTGGCGGGGTATCACACCGAATACTCCGGCATGCGGTTCGCCTTTTTCTTCATGGCGGAATACGCCTCGATGTATGTCGGGGCGATCATGCTGGCGTGGATGGCGGTGATGGCGCTCGTGTGGACGTACGGCGAGCGGCGCATCGCGGGATTCATCCAGGTGCGCCTGGGGCCCAA
>JAMCWS010000320.1:0-14225 GCA_023480605.1 bacterium | reverse complement strand
AACTGGTGGCGGGGTATCACACCGAATACTCCGGCATGCGGTTCGCCTTTTTCTTCATGGCGGAATACGCCTCGATGTATGTTATCTGCGCGCTGGCGGCGATCCTTTTCCTGGGCGGCTGGCACGGGCCGATCCCGCGGCCGGAGGTTGGCGCCGACGCGTCGCTGGGGGGCATCTGGGCGCAAAACATCGGTCAGGCGCTCGGGCAGTTCGACGCGGAACTGCCGTGGTGGCGCAAGCTGTCGGTGGCCGCGATGACGCTGGGGGGAACGGTGTTTCAAGGGGAAGGCTTAAAGATCGTGGCGCACCAGGTCATCGGCATCGTGAACCTGCTGATCAAGGCTTTCGGTCTTTATTTCGTGATGATCTGGGTGCGGTGGACTTTGCCGCGCATCCGCATCGACCAGGTCATGTATCTTTGCCTGAAGGTTCTGCTGCCATTCAGCCTGGCCTGCGTGGCGTGGGCGGCGGTGCAAGCCGTCCTGGTCGGGTAAAGGGGGAATCGGAACAAGTTCATGGCCAGACGACAACGCCCCAACGCCTTTGGGAAGTATTTTGTAGACTTGTGGTCGGGGATCATCACGACCTACGTCGGAATGCGGTTGACCTTCAAGCACATCTTCCGGCCGACCGAAACGATGCGCTACCCGGAAGTGCGGCCGGTGATCCCGGCCGGCCACCGGGGCATTCACGTTTACGACGAGTCGCAATGCTCGGGTTGCAAGTTGTGCGCGCGGGCGTGCCCGGTCGACGCGATCACGGTCGAGAGCGTCGGGCGCGGCAAGGACGTGATGATCACGCGCTACCAGGTCGATTACACCAAGTGCCTGTTCTGCGAGTTGTGCACGGAGCCCTGCCCGACGCAGTGCATCCAGATGGGGCCGGAATTTGACCTATCGCGCTATACGCGCGAGGACTGCGTCGTTCGGTTTTCCCGGCCGAAGAGCCAGAGCGAGATCGACGCGCTGCTGGCGGAACTGGCCCGCAAGGAGGCCGAGAAAAAGGCCAAGCTGGCGGCGCAGGCGGCGCAGAAAGCGGCGGCCGCCAAAGCGGAAGCCGCAAAAGCGGAAGCGCCGAAGGATGCGGCCACACCAGACGAGCCCGCCAAGCCGGCCGGCGAGCCGCCCAAGGAAGAGAACTGAGATGCCCGTGGACCACGCCACCCAAATCGCGGCGCAGAATTGGCAGGGACTCAACCTGAGCTTCTGGCTCATCACGATACTGGTCATCAGCTCGGGGGCGGTGGCGGCCTTCGCGCGCAATATCGTCCAGGCCGCGTTCTCGCTCTTTTTCACGCTGCTGGGCGTCGCCGGTTATTACATCCTGCTGGGTTCGGCCTTCCTGGCCGTCACGCAGGTGGTGATTTACGTCGGCGGCATCCTGGTGCTGCTGATCTTCGGCGTGCTGCTGACCAACCGGCCGCTCGAGCGGGCGCAAACCGGAATGGGGCGGATGTATTTCGTCGGCGGCCTGCTTGGGCTGGCGCTGCTGCTGGGCGTGCTCTACCGCGTCATCACCGGAACGTCGTGGGTGGTGAGCAAGACGTTCATCGAGCCGGGCGAGTCGCTGCGGCCCATGGGTCGGCTGCTGCTGACCGATTACGTGCTGCCTTTCGAGCTGGCGGGCGTCACGCTGCTGCTGTGTCTGATCGGCGCGGCGTACCTCGTGCGGCGGAGGGAACGGTGAGCGGGGAGTGAATGGGTGATGAACGGAAGCATGAGGGTATTTTCGTTATCGTTATCGTTATCGTAGTCGTCATCGATTTCGATATCGGAGACAGCCGATTACGATAACGACAACGAGAGAAGATAGACGGGGAGCGGTGTGGATAGACGAACATGAACGACATTTTCACAACGTTGGGTTTTTCGAGCGCGACGCCGGTGGGATTGCAAGCGTATTTGATCGTCGGGGCGCTGTTGTTCGTCTTCGGGCTGGTGGCGGCGATGGCGCGGCGCAACGCCATCGGTATCCTGATCGGCATCGAATTAATCCTCAACGCCGCGATCCTCAATTTCATGGCCTTCTGGCGCTTCGCGGGGGGCGAGGCGGCGGGGGGCGGCGCAATGGCCGGGCCGCTGTTCGGCGTGTTCATCATCATCCTGGCCGCGTGCGAGGCGGCCATCGCCTTGGCCATCCTGCTGAGTCTTTACTTCAACTTCGGCACGGTTGATGTCGATTCGATCCGGCAAATGAAACGGTAGAAAAGGTTAAGGACGGTTGCGTGCGAGAAATGATATTCCGAGTCCATGCGGTTCAACGGATGTTCGAACGGAAAATAACCGATGAGCATGTCCGTTGGGTTCTGGAGATGGGCAAATAAATCATGAATTATCCTGAAGAACAACCTTACCCAAGTAGATTGGTGTTGGGATACGTCAACGACCGCCCGATCCATGTGGTCGTGGCGGAGGATAAATCAAATGATCGATGCATTATCATTACCGCGTATGAGCCGGATCCCGCACTATGGGAATCCGGCTTTGAAAGGAAGAAGCCATGAAATGCATCATCTGTAAACATGGTGAGACACGGGCAGGTTATACTCACGTCATGCTGGAGCGCTCAGGCTCGACCATTATATTCAAGTCCGTTCCCGCGCAAATTTGTGAAAACTGCGGCGAGGATTATGTTGCCGAGGATATCACGCGCCGGATTCTTACCCTCGCCGAGGAATCCCATCGCCTTGGGGTTGAGACCGAAATCAGATCTTATGCCGAAGCGGTGTGACTGAACCAGGCAACGGCTGGCCATCGGACAATACTATGATCTTAGTACTCTCCATTCTCATATTCCTGCTCCCGCTGGCGGGTTTCATTGTCATGGCCCTCCAGCACCCGCGTCTGCCGCGCCATGGCGACTGGCTGGCCACGGGCCTCCTGGGCGCCGGGCTGGTTATCTCGTTGGTGATCTTCCGCGCGGCGCTCCACTCGCCTTCGCCGCTCTTGGCCAACCTGACCTTCCCCTGGCTGCCGACCGGCCACGGGGGCGGCCTTCTGGGCGGCCTGATGGTCGACCGCCTGACGGCCGACATGCTGGTGGTCGTCACGCTGGTCAGCTTCCTTGTGCACCTGTTTTCGATCAAATATATGGAAGGCGACGTCCGTTACGGGCGGTATTATTGCGGCTTGCAGGTTTTCAGCGTCTCGATGCTGGGGTTGGTGCTGGCCAACAATTTACTGTTCCTATACATCTGCTGGGAGTTGGTCGGCCTGTCGTCGTACCTGCTGATCGGGCACTGGTATGAAAAGAAATCGGCCTCGGACGCGGCGATCAAGGCCTTCATCACCACTCGCCTGGGCGATGTGGGCATGTTCATCGGCATCATGATCTGTTACCTGAAGGTCGGGTCGCTGCAATACGCCGACCTGTTCGCGGCGGTCAAGACCGGCACGCTGTCGGGGGGCTGGCAGACGGCGGCGGGGCTGGGGATCTTCCTGGGCGCGATGGGCAAAAGCGCGCAGTTTCCGCTGCACGTCTGGCTGCCCGACGCGATGGAAGGCCCGACACCGGTGAGCGCCCTGATCCACGCGGCGACGATGGTGGCGGCGGGCGTTTACCTGGTGGGGCGGGTGCTGCCGATCTTCGACGCGCCGACGCTGCTGTTCATCGCCTACATCGGGGCGTTCACGGCCATCTTCGCGGCGACGATCGCCTTGGTGCAGGACGACATCAAGAAAGTGCTCGCCTATTCGACTGTCAGCCAACTCGGTTACATGATCCTCGCGGGGGGGGTGGGGGGCTATTCGGCGGGACTTTTTCATCTGACCACGCATGCTTTCTTCAAGGCGTGCCTGTTTTTAGGTTCGGGCGCGGTCATCTGGGCGATGCACCACGAGCAGTCGATGAGCAAGTATGGGGGCTTGTGGCGCAAGATGCCCAAGACGGCGTTCTTCTACCTGCTCGCGACGCTGGCGCTGTGCGGCGTCTATCCCTTCTCGGGCTTCTGGAGCAAAGACGCCATCCTGGCCGATGCGCTGGTTTTCAACTGGGCGCACCCGGGCCACTGGTTCCTGCCGGTGGCGGGATTCGCCACGGCGTTCATGACGGCGTTCTACATGTTCCGGCAGTATTTCCTCACCTTCACGGGGCGGCCGCGCGACCACCACGCGTATGAGCACGCGCGCGAGGCCCCGTGGCCGATGCTGCTGCCGCTGGTCGTGCTGGGCACGCTGGCGCTGGTGGGCGGCGGGCTGAAGGGCGAGTGGTTCGCCGAGATGAATCCCAGGCTGAGCGGTATCGAACAGGTGCGGTTGTTCGCCCAAGCCGGCTACACGAGCCCGATCGTCGAGGAGGCCCTGAAGGCGACCCCGCCGGAGGCCGCCGCGACGACCCCCGCGGCCGCGCATGCCGGCGCCGAGGCGGCGCATGCGGAAGATGCGGCGCATGAAGAAGATGCGGCGCATGAAGCCCATGCGGCGCACGCGGCGCACCTGCTGGCGATGAAACTCTCCTCGGTCCTCGGGCTGCTGGGCATCGCGTTGGGGGCGCTCATGTATCTCCAGCGCGGCAATGGCGCAACGGTCATCAACCCCGCCTGGATCGCGACGCCTTTCAAGCAGGTCTACACGATCCTGTGGCACAAGTATTATCTCGATGAACTGTACATGGCGGCGGTCATCCTGCCGACGCGGTGGCTGGGACGATTCACGGCCGTTTTCGATCGGGTGGTCATCGACAGCGTGGTGAATTTCTTCGGTTTCTTCGGCCGACTAGGGGCGTTCGTTGTCGACCTGGCCGACCGGTTGTTCGTGGACGACTGGTTCGTAAACGGCTCGGCCCGGGCCGCGCGCCTGGCCGGCGACAAACTCTCCTACGCCCAGACGGGCCGGGTGCGGCAATACCTCGTGTTCATGGTGCTGGGGATTGTGGTGATCTCGGCGCTGCTGGTTTTCATCTTCTAAGGACAAGGCTGACGATGGACTTCAACAAGATGCTCCTTACCCTCATTACCTTCCTGCCGCTGGCGGGCGGGGGGCTCATACTCATGACGCCGCGCGAGCGGGTGGGGACGATCCGGTGGATTTCGGTCGCGACGACGGGGATCGTCTTCGCGCTGACGTGCTGGCTGTGGTGGATTTTCAACCCGGCGGCCATCGCCAGCGGCACGGCCTACTCGGGCTACGACGTCAAGACGCTGACCGACGTGCCGTGGATCGGGGCTTATCATATCCATTATCGCCTGGGGGTGGACGGCCTGTCGGTGCTTCTGATCGTCATGACCGGATTCCTATCGTTCCTGGCGACGTTCGTGGCCTTCCCGATCAAGAAGTACGTCAAGGGCTTTTTCGCGCTCTACATGCTGCTGGTCACCGGCATGATGGGTGTGTTCGTCGCGCTGGACTTCTTCCTCTTTTACGTCTTCTGGGAAGTGATGCTGCTGCCGATGTATTTCCTGATCGGCATCTGGGGTGGACCGCGCAAGGAATACGCCGCGATCAAGTTCTTCCTCTACACGCTGCTCGGATCGGTCCTCATCCTGCTGGTGATGCTCGCCTACTACTTCAAGATGCAGTCGTTCGAAGGCGGGAAGTATGCCGAATACGCCTTCAACATCCCGCAACTCGTTTACCTCCAGCCCTTCCACGTGCCGGACGGGCCGACGCTCTTCCAGCATCTGATGTTCTGGGGGTTGTTCATCGGCTTTGCGATCAAGGTGCCGATCTTCCCCTTCCACACCTGGTTGCCCGACGCGCATGTGGAGGCGCCGACGGCAATCTCGGTGATCCTGGCCGGCGTACTGCTGAAGATGGGCGGATACGGCATCCTACGCCTCAACTACCCGCTGCTGCCCGAGGTCGGGGCGACCGCGAGTGTCATGTGGTTCCTGGCGATCCTGGGCGTGGTGAACATTATCTACGGCGCCTTCTGTGCGCTGGGGCAGACCGACTTCAAGCGGTTGGTGGCCTACAGTTCGGTCAGTCACATGGGTTATGTTCTGCTGGGGGTGGCGGTATTGAAGGAAGAGGCGGTCAACGGCGCGATCTTCCAGATGTTCGCCCACGGGATCTCGTCGGCGATGATGTTTACGCTGGTGGGGGTCCTTTATGAACGGGCGCACCACCGGGAGATCGCCCGCTTCGGCGGGATCGGCACACAGATGCCGGTCTACTTCGGCCTGGCGGTCGTCGGTTTTTTCGCTTCGCTCGGGCTGCCGATGATGGTCGGATTCATCGGCGAGGCGCTCGTTTTCCTGGGGTCGTTCAAATACAACTGGCTGCTGACCTGCGTGGCCACCAGCGGCATGATGCTGACGGCGGGCTACATCCTTTGGACGATGCAGCGGGTTTACCTGGGCAAGGGCAAGGAAGAGCACGCGCACTTTCCCGACTGCAACCGGTGGGAGCTTATCTCACTGGTGCCGATGGCCGTGGCGGCGATCGTCTTCGGCGTGCTGCCGGTGCTGGCGCTGAATATTTACCAGACATCGACCGGAGTGTTTTTGAATTTGTTCAAGAACCTGATCTGAGCGGACCCGCCATGGTGATCAATGCGCCGGGTGATATCATACGACCACGATTACGATCACGATCACGAGCACGAGCACGAGCAATCGGGATAATTTGGGTAGAATCAATGACGACTGTGACGGATATCATGCAGCGATGGCGGATTGACTGACAATGCCTTTAGACGAACTCTGGCGACAATCCTTGAATCTTTTGCCCGAGATGATTCTCGCGGCGGCGATCTGCGCGGTGATCCTGGCCGACATGTTTGCGCCGCTGCGGCTGAGTCGCCTCGTGTGCGGCGCGGCGGCGACGGTCGGGGGCGCGGCGGCGCTGCTGGCGCTGGCGGGTTCCTACGGCCCGGCGATGGCGCAGTCCGACGCGACGCTATTCGAGGGGATGTTCGTGCGCGACGGACTGGCGGTCTTCTTCAAACTGGTTTTCCTGCTCGGTACGGAGGCGATTTTTCTGTTCTCGCTGCGCAGCCGCGAGGTGGCCGGCTACCGCCAGGGCGAGTTCTACGGCTTGCTGCTGGGAGCGACGCTGGGGGCCTGCTTCGTGGCGTCGGCCGGCAACGTCATCATGCTCGTGCTGGGGATCGAAACGCTGTCAATGTGTTCCTACGTACTGGCGGGGTTCATCAAGCACGAACGCGTCTCGGCGGAGGCGGGGCTCAAATACATGCTCTACGGCGCGGTCGCCTCGGGCGTGATGCTTTTCGGATTCAGCTACCTATACGGCCTTACGGGCACGCTGGACCTGGCCGGGATGGCGCGGTTTCTGGAGATGCGGATCGCCGGCGCGGGCGCCGGCCAAGCGGCGTATCAATTCCTGCCGCTGGTTCTTTCGCTTCTGCTGGTGCTGGCGGGGCTGGGATTCAAGATCGCCATGGTGCCTTTCCAATTCTGGGCGCCGGACGTATACCAAGGCTCCCCTACCCCGGTGACGGCGTATCTGTCGGTCGTCTCGAAGGCGGCGGGTTTTTCGGCGCTGCTGCGCCTCTTTCTGCCGTTCTTTGGTGACGGGGCGGGGCAACTGGTTTCGAGCGCGGCGCAATTGCCCGTGATCTTCGGCGTGCTGGCGGTCGTGACGATGACGTTCGGCAACCTGGTGGCGCTGCGCCAGACCGACGTGAAGCGCCTGCTGGCGTATAGTTCGATCGCCCACGCCGGCTACCTGCTCATGGCGCTGACCGTCTTCAGTCCGGATTCGGTCGAGGCGATGCTGTTCTACCTTTTTGTTTATTTTCTTATGAACTTGGGGGCATTCTGGGTAGTGATCGTGCTGGTCAATCGCCTGGGAGGGGCCGAAATCGAACGCTTCCGCGGGGTCGGCTACAAGGCGCCGTTCCTGACCGCGGCGATGTTCGTATTCCTCATATCACTGACCGGCCTGCCGCCGACGGCGGGATTCGTGGGCAAACTGATCCTTTTCAAAGTGGTCGTCGGCGCGGGGGTGGACGCGATGCGGGGCGGCGCGTTGACGCCCGAGGCTTGGGCCTACTTCGTCCTTGCCCTCATCGGGGTGATCAACAGCGTCGTTTCGCTTTACTACTACATGAAGATCATCAAGGCGATGGTTTTCGAGCAGCCGGAGGCCGGGGCGGCGCCGCTGGCCGAGGACGGGATGGACCGGCTCTACGCGGCATTGTTCGCCGTGCCGGTGCTGGCCTTCATCTGGTTTGCGCCGATCCTGGCGCTGGTGAATATCTACCGTTAAGCACGCCGAGGACGAACGCCCGATGACCGACCGCGCACAAATACTGGCCGCCCTGAACGAAGCCTTCAATCTCAAATATCACTCGGCGGCGCGATACATGCTCGACGCGGAGCCTTATGTGAAAAACGGCGACGAGGTCATGCTGCGCGAGATCGAGGCGATTGCCGG
The DNA here is from genome assembly GCA_023480605.1 of bacterium. Lineage (GTDB taxonomy): Bacteria > Sumerlaeota > Sumerlaeia > MVZB01 > MVZB01 > JAMCWS01. Next base: position 5,889 of record JAMCWS010000320.1, on the reverse strand, counting down.
CGAAGACGCGGCCGCGGCCGACCGGTTGGCGTCGCTCATCGAGCGGCTCGAGGGAGTGCCCCAGGTGGGGGTCTTCGAACTCGGTGTGGCCGATCTTAATTACCTGTCGCTGCGTCACCTGGCGGGGGTGCTGATCGGGATACTGGAGAAGCAGCGGGGGCAATTCGCTGCCGCGCTGGCGGCCGCCAAAGGCGATGCCGAAGTGCGGGGCGAGTTCGACCGGTTGGTAAACGCGGCCGACGATCACATTGCGCGGTTGAAGGCGCTCAAATAATTTGATCACGGGAGTGTGGTGGGTAACAAAAGACTTAAGGGACCTAAAGGACCTATAGGTCTTATGGGACCGATGGGACCTAAAAGACATGAAGGGCGTGTAGAGCAAAGACGGGTACGGTGTCCTATAACTCAGCCGCCAGGGCGCCGATTTCGCATTCCAGTTCGATAATTTCCTCGATATTTTTTAAGAACCAAGGGTCGATGGCCGTGAGCTGGTAAACCTCGTCGCGCGTCATGCCGGTTTCCAAAGCATACTTGACGTAGAAGATGCGGTCGGGATTGGGATTCATCAGCTTGTGGCGGAGCTGCTCGGGGTCGATGCGGTCCTTGCCGTCGGCGCCCAGGCCGGCCCGGCCGATTTCGAGGCCGCGCAGACCTTTTTGAAGGGCTTCCTTGAATGTGCGGCCGATGGCCATCGTCTCGCCGACGGATTTCATCTGGGTGCCCAGGATCGGCTCGGCGCCGGGGAACTTCTCGAAGGCCAGCCGCGGGATCTTCACCACGCAGTAGTCGATCGTCGGCTCGAAGCAGGCCGGCGTTTTGAGGGTGATGTCGTTCATCAGTTCGTCGAGGCGATAACCGACGGCGAGCTTGGCGGCGATCTTGGCGATCGGGAAGCCGGTGGCCTTGCTGGCCAGGGCCGAGGAGCGCGAGACGCGCGGATTCATCTCGATGACGATCCGCCGGCCGGTGCGCGGGTCGACAGCGAACTGGATGTTGGAGCCGCCGGTGTCGACGCCGATGGCGCGGATGATGGTCATCGCGTCGTCGCGCATGGCTTGGTATTCACGATCGGTGAGGGTCTGGATCGGGGCCACGGTGATCGAGTCGCCCGTGTGGACGCCCATTGGATCCAGGTTTTCGATCGAACAGATGATGACGACGTTGTCGGCGTGGTCGCGCATCACCTCGAGCTCGTATTCCTTCCAGCCCAGGAGGCTTTCCTCGATCATAATCTCGGTGGTCATCGAAAGCCGCAGACCGCGGGCGACGATCTCCTTGTATTCCTCAATGTTGTAAGCCGTGCCGCCGCCCGAGCCGCCCAGGGTGTAGCTGGGGCGGATGATGGCGGGGAACTTGACGAACTCGATGACGGCGAGCGCCTCCTCCATCGTGTGGGCGAAGCCGGAGCGGGGGACGTCGAGGCCGTGCTCCTGCATGGTTTTCTTGAACAATTCGCGGTCCTCGGCGCGGGCGATGGCCTCGGCGTTTGCGCCGATGAGTTCGATCCCGAGGCGGTCGAAGACGCCGCTTTCGGCCAGTTTGGTCGTGAGGTTAAGGGCCGTCTGGCCGCCCAGGGTGGGCAGCAGGGCGTCGGGGCGCTCCTTCTCGAGGATGGCCTCGACGACCTCGGGGATGAGGGGCTCGATGTAAGTGCGGTCGCCGAACTGCGGATCGGTCATGATCGTCGCCGGATTGGAGTTAACCAGCACAACCTCGTAGCCGTCGGCGCGCAAGGCCTTGCACCCCTGGGTGCCCGAGTAGTCGAACTCGCAAGCCTGGCCGATGACGATGGGGCCGGAGCCGATGATCATGATTTTGTGGATGTCGGTGCGTTTGGGCATGTATTGTCACCATTCCCTCAATAATCGCGAATAGCAGCGGGTGTAAAAAAACGAGAATACTCATCTACTCGGATTTCGCCAACGCGAAGAATCTATCCAAGGCAAGGAATCATCGCCCAGAATCTCTCTCTGGACACGTATTCTCAAGGCAGGTTTCATATAACCCACTATTCTTCCAATTACAGATTGCACGATTTCGCTTACATTACGCATTTCTCTCTTCAAAAGATCTTTCCGATCTATATCGAACAGCACTTGATCGAGGCAGAAGAATTCAGCAATTGTTTTGTCAGCCTTCGGCTTCATTTCGCGCGTAGTCATATTGTATATTGTCCCTGCATAAACAACACGATGGAGCTCGGCTGGACCATCAACTTTAGCATGGAAAACGAAGTTCCTATATTCTCGTATTTTCTTTAAGTCGTCCCATAACTTCTTTTCGATTTTATGGTCAAAACCATCACACACGAAGGGGAGTAACCTGACTCTTTGCTCAAGATCCAATTGGTGCCGGTCGAATGACGGGTCCAATCCGTCCTTTACAAGCAAAGTGTAAAGAATATTAATGAAACCCTCCAGCGCGGCATAAAAGAAGACACAACCAAGACTTCTGAAATACTGGATATATGAAAATACGGAAAGATCACATGGATTGGCACTTGTCTCCGAGTCGGAATTAATCCTTATTCGATCTTCAACGTCGTATTCATCATTTGGATTCCTAAAACCCTTTTTTTCTAAAATACCCATCAATTCGGTGCTAATTTGATTTACCCAGGCATCTAAATCGAATCTCGACGACCTCCATTCCTCAAGATCGGCCGTACATACCATCTCGGCAATAATTATATTCTTTTTGTATACATTTTCAATATAGGCTATTCCATAGTCTACCGGGCCCGACTTGGAAGCATCGGCATACGACTCGCTCTCTAGTTGATTAACTTCTCGGATATCAGTCATGTGGCTAATAGAATGTCGACTACTCTCCCTGTAGTTTTTAAGAAATGCGCTAAAACTACCAATGCAATCGTCTAGCGACTGGTTCTCTGACAAATAAACACCCGCTTCAAGCGTTTGAGAATAGATGAAGTGCTCAAAAGGGGCGCTAATCCAATAATAGATATCGAGATCTGATCTCGTATCTCTTACTATCACTTCCCAGCCCATTGCACCGACGATGCTCTCGTGTGACTCGGTGTTCCCCGTGAATAAATCCCAAGTGACCCCCCCCTTTTCGTACTTCATCAGGATGTAAAAACTCGGTGAACCCCAAAGATCATTAACAGCCACATGATGCCATATGGCATGTTCGGTCAATTCGATCTCGACCGGAATTGGGATTTTTATCTTTCTTAATCCGGCCGTTCTAATGGATTCATAGTTCACCCTAATATAACGTGTTGTGAATTGATTGGGTTTCATTATTTTTCCTTTCACGCAGTCCGGCGATTCCGGCGCGCCACTCGCATTCGTCTACAGCCTAATCCCCCTCGGCCTTGGCAATCCATTCAGCGACGATTTCTTTCATAGAGCACGATCCCCTGATCAAGAATCCCCTGGATAAATGTGTCACCCATGGCAAGGCGTTTATCGACTTCTTCGGGCGTACGCACCAGCACGTCGATGGGAATGGAATGATCCAGGCTGAGACGGATTTCCACCGCTTTATGGACCGATTTATCGCGGCAAGGTATGATCACGAAAAAGTCGATATCCGAATCCGGGCCGGCGTCGCCGCGGGCGTGAGAACCGAACAGGAGCACCTTGTCGGGCTGGAATTCCCGGCCGATCTGGAGTCCCAGTTCTCGGATTTTCTGTATCGTGACCATATCACGCCATCACGCCGCCTTGCGCGTGCTAATGGATCAATTCCCGCTCAGATAGCCTTCAACGGATGCCGTCGAATCGGGAAAAGCCTCCCTCAATCTTCGATCTTCCGTGACATAGGTGACGCCGTGTTCATGGGCAAGGCGGATGAACTGCGCATCATACCCACTCAGGCGGTGCCGGATGGCCAAGCTCAGGGCTGCGTCGTTATCCACGGGCACGATTCTGGGACCGAATATCTCCCACGCGCGCCGCCAGGTCGAAACGCAACGATGGACTGACAGCCCGCCGGACTTGCCATAAGTCGCCATCACATTCAGGAACTCGTGGGGCCAGACGGGCGGGACGATCCAATGGCCATCATAGGCGAACAACTGCCGGGCGGCTTGCGACAGATTGCCCGCAACAAAAAGATGGACCGTGACATTCGTGTCGGCAACGATCATTCGCGTCCCTCGCGTTTGGCGCGGTCGATCCATTCATCAGTCAACAGGAACTTCCCGCGAACAAGGGGCGGCAGTTTCACCTTGGGCGGTGATACCAGGCCGTTCTCAAGAATCGTCAAGGCTTCCCGCGCCATGGAGCGGTGATTGTCCTTGGCCTGCATCTTCAGCATTCGGTGCAGACCCTCCGGGAAATCCTTTATGACAAGCGCGCCCATTTTAGGCCCTCTTTGTTAGCATATCGCTACCGAAATGATAGCTCTTTGCTGGTCCCAAGGCAAGCTTTCATCCTCAACGTGAAGTTTTCCACCCCTCGATCAGCTCGCGGAAGCGGGGGAAGAGGTAGGCGCTGTCGTGGGGGCCGGGGGAGGCTTCGGGGTGGTATTGGACGGCGAAGAGGGGCAGTTCGTTGTGGCGAAAGCCCTCGACGGTCTTGTCGTTAAGGTTCCAGTGGGTCACCTCGACATCCGGCGGAATCGAGGCCGGGTCGACGCAGAAGCCGTGGTTCTGGCTGGTGATTTCGACACGGCCGGTCAGTTCGTCACGCACGGGGTGGTTGGCGCCGCGGTGGCCGAACTTGAGTTTGAAGGTCCGCGCGCCCAAGGCCAGGCTTAAAATCTGATGGCCGAGGCAGATGCCGAAGATGGGGCGCCGGCCGGCGAGTTCGCGCAGCGTGGCGATGGCGTAGGTGACGGCGGCCGGGTCGCCCGGACCGTTGCTGGCGAAGATGCCGTCGGGCTCCAAGGCCATGATGTCGGCGGGTGGGGTGGCGGCCGGCACGACGGTCACGTCCATGTTCTGGGCGGCCAGCAGCTCGAGGATGTTGCGTTTGACGCCGAAATCCATGGCGACGACGCGCAATGTCTCGCCCCCGCGGACGGGATAAGACTCGCGGGGTTCGAAGCGGTAGGGCGTGGGGCAGGTGACACGCGGGACGAGGTCCAGGCCGTTCATGTCGGGGACGGCGTTGACCTTTGCGATCAGGGAGTCGGAGTCGAAATCCTCGGTCGAGAGGACGCCGTTCATGGCGCCGTCGACGCGCAACTTGAGGACCAGCTCGCGCGTGTCGATGCCGTCGATGCCGACGACGCCGGCCCCGGCGAGGTAATCGTGCAGATGACTGTCGGAACGGAAGTTGGAGCGAATGCCGGCGAGTTCCTTGATGACGAGGCCGGCCGACTGGATGCGGCGCGACTGGTCGTCGGCGACGGTGGTGCCGTAGTTGCCGATGAGGGGATAGGTGAGCGTGACGATCTGGCCGGCGTAGGAGGGATCGGTCAGGATTTCCTGGTAGCCGGTCATGGCGGTGTTGAAGACGACCTCGGCGGCGACCTCGCCGGGCGCGCCGATGCCGGCGCCGTCAAAACGGGTGCCGTCCTTGAGCATCAAGACGGCCGGCCTGCGTTTCTCGGACATGCGTGGGTCCCTTCCGAACGCGCAAAATTGCAATATCATGCCTTATTGAGCGAGATCACGTCAAGAAAAGACGAACGGAGGAGAGTAAGCGCAGGCAGTATGATGAAATGATTCGATTGCGCAGAGGAGGCGATTTCGTTGTATTGTTATGAGCGAATATCAAGCAGAAGCTTGGACACCGAACGGAGCATGCGGCGAAGGGCGTTGATTTTGCAGTCGCGGTTGCCATCCTGGATAGTGTAGCTTATTTTCTGTAATTCGCGATTGACCATCGCCATGCCGCTCGTGTTGGTTGGTATCGACCAAGAAACTAACCGACGAAGGAGCACAGCGATGGTCAAGAACATGAGAAACCCAAA
>JAMCWS010000297.1 GCA_023480605.1 bacterium | reverse complement strand
GGTGATGCTCGACGTAGAAAGCCCCCGCGTCGTCGTGGGCCACGATGCGGATCTGGCCGGGCGTGATGGTGAGGCGGTAGCCCTGCGGCCAGATCGCCTGCTGAGGATCGACATGCAGCACGGCGCCGAGACGGGTTTCGTCGCCGCCGCGCGCGGCCGTCAAGGTCCACGCGGCGCCGGCGGCCGCCAGGATGTCGCGCAGCAGGCGGCCGGTGCGCAGGCGGGCGGCAGGATCGCCGCCGGCGATCCAGATGAATCGTTCGCCGGCCAGCGCGTGGCTCCCCTCCGTCAGGGTGACGCGGCGCGGTTGCGGCAGCAAGACGATGTCCTTGTCCAACATGGCTCTTTACCTCGCAGTGGGATGACGCTCCTGAACCCAACCAATTAACGTCACGGCGACGGCGATTGCAAATGATTTGCGCAGCGGCTACGATTGCGCTCCGAGCAGTCGCCTGATCCGAACACCGATAGACAGGGAGCGGCGGTCATGTTCGACACGGGGCATTTGCCCGAAAGTCCCACGCCCGGCGAGACGCCGCTGGCCGTCGACTGGTCGCCGCTCGGCGTCCGCCGGTGGATCCTCGTCCTGCTGCTTCTGGCCGCCGGACTGGGCGTTCGCTGGTATGGCCTTGGCCAATTCCCCCGCCCGCACCAGACCGACGACGAATACCATTTCCTCTGGGCGGGGCTGTCGCTGCTGTCCGAGGGCCGCCCGACATCGTGGAGCCGACTGCATGAGCGCGAGCCGATCAATTATGAAGCACTCGGCGCCCGGATGACGCCCCTGACTTATGAACAGCACCAGTATTTTCTTGTCCGGCCGGCGCTGGATCATCCGCCGCTGTTCAGCCTGGTGGCCGGGGCGTGGGCACGGTTGGTCGGGGCCGCGGTTCCCCATTCGCCCGTGCCGGGCCCGGGGGGGCTGACCTATTGGAACGTGAACCTTGCGCGCGCGCGCACGCTGACCCTCGTTTTATACGCTGCGACGTTTTTTTGCCTGCTGGCCCTGGCGCGCCACGCCTTTTCGTTCGAGGCGGCCTTCGTGGGCCTGTTGCTCTACAGCTTCACGATGCACATCGTGGCGCACGGCCGGCTGCTGGTGTCCGAAAACCTGACGACCCCGCTGTTTCTGGCCAGCCTGGTGGCCGTGCAACGATATACGAATGGCCGGATGTCGCGCGGGGTTTTCGCCGCCGTCACGATCACGGCCGTCGCCGCCGCCCTGCTTTGCAAACTGGTCGCCGTGTCGCAGGTGGGCGCCATCGTCTTCCTGCTGTGTCTGGCGCGCCGGCCGCGCGCGGCGGTGTATCCGATTCTGGGCGCGCTGCTGGGGCTGGGTCTTTATCTCGCGTACGGCGGGTGGCAGGGGTGGAGCATATTCCGGGCGATCCTGCACGTCCAGGCCGACCGGTTCAAGGGATTCGACATCCTGTCGCGCTTTATCCTGACGCCCGCCCTCGTCCATGACGCCCACTTCAGTTATCTTGTTTTGAGCGGCTGGCTGGCGTTGTTCGCCACCACCCTCAACCGGCGCCGTTCGGCCCTGATGCTGGCGCCGCTTGTCTACCTGCTGGGATTCGCCTATTTCGCCTCGATGCCGGCCATCTACGGCTGGCACATCCTGCCGATCTATCCTTTCCTTAGCCTGGCGCTGGGGGTCGTCGTCTGTGACGTCTGGCGCAAATGCGACACCGTGGCCTACTCCGGCCTGGTGGTGATGCTGCTGCCCTACACCGCCAACGCCCTTTTTTACTCGCGGACGGATTACGCGGCGTTCTGGCGGATGTTTTATCTGGCGGCCGCGGCGGCATGCCTGCTGCTGCCCCTGGCCGGCGGCGCCTTGCGGCGGCGGACGATACACGCGGTCATCGTCCTGTTATTGACGATCGCCCTGGCCTTCGATTACCGCTTGTTGCAAATCTGGACCGAGGGCGGGCCGTGAACCTCGCTGAATCCGCCCGAATGAGCGGGCCGGGGATGCGGGAAAAACGATTCGGGCGGAGGTCGGGGATTCGCCGTCCGGGAGCGGGATTCGGATTGCCATTGCAGATTGGCATGATCTGGTGAAAGATGATCGCCGTCAACAAGCGAACCCCTGGGCCTATGCCATCATTTTCTACAAGGGAGATAACCGGCGATGCAACCTGAATTCCTGTTCCTCTTCATCCTCCTTGTCGCAATCCTGCTGTTTGCCAGTTTCATTCTATACATCGTGCCGGTGCGCCTCTACATTGCGGCGCGCGCCGCGCGGGTGCCGATTAGCCTGGCCGCGCTGGTCGGGATGCGGTTGCGGCGCATTCCACCTTCCGAAATCATCGATCCGCTGACCATGGCCGTGCAGGCCGGCCTCGACATCACCCACGGCCAACTCGAAAGCCTCTGGCTGTCGGGCGGCAACGTCGCCAGCGTCGTGAAGGCCCTCATCGCCGCCGACAAGGCCCGTATTCCGCTGGGTTTCGACCGCGCGCGGGCGATCGACCTGGCCGGCCGCAACGTCTACGAGGCGGTCAAGATGAGCGTCCAACCCAAGGTCATCGACTGCCCCGATCCCACCAAGGGGCGCGAGACGATCGATGCGGTGGCCAAGAACGGCATCCAGCTCAAGGCCAAGGCGCGCGTGACCGTGCGCGCCAACCTGGAACGCCTGATCGGCGGGGCGACCGAGGAGACGATCATCGCCCGCGTCGGCGAAGGAATCGTTACGACCATCGGTTCGGCCGACACCCACAAGCATGTGCTCGAAAATCCCGACATGATCTCCAAGCGGGTGCTCGAACGCGGCCTGGATTCAGGCACGGCCTTCGAGATCCTCTCGATCGACATCGCCGACATCGACGTGGGCGTGAACATCGGCGCCAAGCTGCAGATCGACCAGGCCGAAGCCGACAAGCAGATCGCCCAGGCCAAGGCCGAGGAGCGGCGCGCCCTGGCGATCGCCCGCGAACAGGAAATGCGCGCCCTCGAGCAGGAAATGCAGGCGCGCGTCGTCGAGGCGGAGGCCGAGGTGCCCCGCGCCATGGCCGAGGCCTTCCGCCACGGCAATCTGGGAATCATGGATTATTACAAGATGCAGAACATCAAGGCCGACACCGAAATGCGCACCAGCCTCTCGGGCGCGCCCGCCGAGCCTCCGCGTAAGGGGTGACGGCCAAAAACGGCGAAAATAGGGCAACACAAAGGCACAGCGCGGCGGGACCACGCAGAGCTCTTTCGTGACTTATATTGATTGGACTTACGATAAAGGAAAACACGGGATGAAAAACAAGATCCTTGATATCCTGCGCACCGACGCGCGCGCGAGCAACGCCGAGATCGCCCGAAGGCTGGGCGCCGCCGAGGAGGAGGTCGCGCGCCAGATCCGCGCGCTCGAAGACGGGAAAATCGTCCTCGGCTACCGGGCCGTCATCAACCCCGAGAAGCTCGACGACGAACCCTGCCTGGGCATCATCGAAGTGAAAATCACCCCCCAGCGCAACGTCGGCTATGACGAGATCGCCGCGCAGATCTACAAGTTTCCCGAGGTCAAGCTTTGCTACCTCATCTCGGGCGCCTACGATGTGCTGGTCTTCATCGAGGGGCGCAACCTCAAGGACGTGGCCACGTTCGTCTCGCGCAAGCTGGCCACGATCGACAACGTCACCAGCACGGCCACCCATTTCATCCTGAAAAAATACAAGGAAGCGGGCATCGTCATCGGCGAAGAGGACCAGCCCGAACGGCTGCCCGTTGTGCCGTGAAATCCGGCGTGGCGGCGCGGTCAGGCGGCCGATTCCCTGTAGTTCAGTTCCAGCAAGGTCAGGTCGTCGCGCAGACGAATCTCGTTGGACCACTTCAGGAGACGTTCCTCGATGGATCCCAGGGGCACGCCGCCGCGCGGATATTCCAATTCGAGCAGCACATCCATGAAGCCTTCGACGCCCAGCAGGCGTTGCCGCACGTCGAGCACGTCGATGGCGCCGTCGGTGTAGAAGAGCATGCGATCGCCGCCGGCCAATTGCAGGCTCAGCGGTTCCGGTTCGTAGTTGGCCCGCAGGCCCAGCGGCAGACCGGAGCAGCGGATGATTTCGCGTCCGCCGTCGGCGGTAAAATGGAATGGATACGGGTTGCCGGCACTGACAAGGACCATTCGGCCGGCGCGCGCGTCGAATCGGCCGAAAAGCGCCGTGGCGAAGGCACCGTCGCGTTTCATGAGCGTATGCAGGTATCGACTAACCCGCCGGGCGGAAGCGGCGGGATTGCACACCAGGGCGCGATTCTCCTGCCACAGGGCGTGCAGTTGCATCGTGAACAGGGCTGCGGCGACGCCGTGGCCCATGATGTCGGCCAGCATGAACGCATACGATCCGTCGCCCCGATCGGGGGAATCGATCGGCTGGATGGCGTAGAAATCGCCGCCGACCATGTCGCGCGGGATGTAACGGACGGCGAAGGCCAGGCGCGGATCGTCCGGCAGATCGCGCCGCAGCGTCATCGACTGGATGCGTTGGGCCCAGGCCAGTTCGTCATACTGGGCCGACAGGTCCTGGAACGTCTCGACGCCGCCGACGATCCGCCCATCGGCGCCGCGAATCGGCGCCACCGACAGGCGCAGCGGGATGCGGCGCCCGTCGCGGGTTCGGGCGAAAACGACCATCGGCACGGGACCGCCTTCGCCGGTGACGATCGCCCGGTTCAGCGGACACAGATCGGAGCCGCACAGGGGATGGCCGTCCTTGTCGAGGTGGCTGAGGCGCTGGTCGTAGCAGGTCTGGCCGACCATATCCTCGCGTGACCAGCCGGTGATGCGCTCGGCCGACTTGCTCCAGTAGATGATTCGCCGGTCGAGGTCGGTTACATAGACGCCGTCGCTGATCGAATCGAGAATCGCGTCGGCGTTGAGTTTGAGTAGTTCGCGATGTGGCATGTCGGCTCCATCCTGTCGAAATCAAGCGTCGGTGGTGGCCGGTTGAAACGGCTGCGCCCCGTGGCGGGCGGATATCGCGCGCAGTATGTCCACGAGTTCGGCATCGTTCGCGAAAGAAGCCGAACCCTCGGTGAGTTGTTCGACGATGCCGCCGATGCGGGCCGCGATCATGGGGCGGCGATAAAGCGCCGCGCGGGCCGCGACGGCCGACGTCCATATCTCGTGATAGGGCAACAGCACGTAGTCGGCGGCGACGATCCAGGTGTCGAACAACTCGTCGCCGAGGTAGCCCTCGACCACTTCACACCGCGGATCGGCGTCGGCCAGTTCGTGCAGAAGGCGCGCGTAAGCGTGGATTTTATCCCAGGCCAGGCGCACCGAACCCACAATCTTAAGGCGCAGACGCGGGTCGGGCACGCGCCGGAAGGCTTCGATGGCCCGCTCGAAACCCTTGTGGGGTTGGAT
>JAMCWS010000113.1 GCA_023480605.1 bacterium | reverse complement strand
CGCTGTCGGTCGGCTCGACGTGGGGCGGGATGACGATGGCGCCCCACAAACCGGCGACGACCGTTTCCAGGGCGCTCATGTCGGGGTGGAATTCGGGCAGGCGCGAGTGGCCGAGGACGCCCAGCCGGCGGCGGAAACACGTCAGGTCGACCTGGCCATAACGCTCACCCAGAACGCGCACCGTGCCTTCCTGCGGCCAGAGATAACCGGTGACGACCGACAGGAGCGTCGACTTGCCGGCGCCGTTGGGTCCCAGCACGGCGCAGCACGACCCGGCCGGGACGCGCCAGTCGACGGCGTCGAGGAGCGTGCGCCCGCCGCGCCGCAACGTGATGTTTTCCAAGCTGATCGCCAACACGACCGGGTCGACCATGGGCCGTCTCCTCCGCCCGCGAAATCTGCCCGATCATAGCGCCCCGGCGGCGGGTTGTGAAGGAGCAAACGTATCGGCCGAGCGCGGCGGGCGGGGCGATCCGGTCATCTCGCGTCGAGGGGATTGCCGTAGGCGTCGGTGGCCGGGGCGGCGGCGCCCAAACGCCGAAGGGCGTCGTCGAGGAGTGCCTCGGCGGCCGCCAGGTCGCCCGACTGCATAAGGGGCGGTAGTTTTTGTTCGAGTTCATGCCCGACGGCCGAAGGATCGCGGCCGGCCTTGAATTCGGCCTGGATGGCGGCCTGCACGGCTTTCATCTTGCGTTGGACGCGCAGTTGCGGGTGGTCGGCCGGGATGGGTGCGTCGATCAATTCGCCGCCACCCAGGAACTTGCGATACGCGGCGAGGGCCTGCGCGCTGAATGCGCTGTCCCTGAGACGCACGGGAAGCTCGCTGCCGGTGGCGCCGATGTTGATCCCGACGACGACGGCGCCATGGTTGAAATGGCGCGCCAGGTAGGGTTCCCACTCGAGCATCGAGCCGGGGAAGCCGGCGTTGGCTTCGACGCCGGCCCAGGGCGGGTTGCCATGGCGGGCGAGTTCGTCATAAAGCGACTGGAAATCGACGGCCAATGGCCCAACGGGATAGGTGGTCCAGCCGGGGCGCGAATATACGTTGAAGGCCGTCCAGGCGGGGGCGCACATCATTTCCGGTGGCGCGGCGGCGGCGACGTGGGGATAGAGCTTCGCGGCCGGTAAACCCGCGTCGACGAATTGCCTGCACCAGAACGCAACGGTCTCCTGGACCACCTCGGCGAGCGCCCGGCGCAGGTCGGCGGGCGGGCGATCGGGGCCGTAGCCGCGGTCGAGCAGCGAGCGATAGCCAAGTTGCCCCGGCGTGGCGCCGTCGGCCTTGATCATCTTCGCCGTTTCGGGGTCGGTTCGGGTGTAGTTGTCGAAGCCCGGTTCGGCGCCCACGAGCACGCCGGCGAACAAGCGGCTTTTGCCGTCGCGCTCGAGCGCGGCCAGTTCCTCGCGTACCGTTGGGGCGATGACTCGCGAAACGAGGCGGGTCACTTCGGCGCGTATCGCCGGGCTGGTGAAGCACATCGGCGGAGCGATGCGCTCGGGAACCCCCCAGTTCAGATAGCGATGCCTCGCGGGCGGGCCACCCCAGCCGAACCATTCCACATTACGCTTGTTATCGGGATTGAAGCCGGGCTGGCCGGGATCGAACCAGTTCCATAGATCGGGGCGGCTTTTCCAGAAGACGTGGAAATCGAATTGCAACATGAAAGCGAGGTCGTTTTGGCGCGCGGCCTGGACGATCGCGCGGATCTGATCGCGGACGGTATCCTCCTCATCGAAAGTCGAGATGGGCTTGCCGAAGCCCAACAGGCGCGTCCGGCCATTGCCGCGCGTGCCGACGATCGAGGCCAATTGCGCGGCTTTGCGGGGGGGCCACCAGAAAACGAGATAGCGCGGTTCGGCCGAACGAGGTCCAACCGAGGGCTCAGGATTCGGTCCGGCGGCGCCCGGCTCTCCAGCCCCGACAACGGCCGAGAACGACAGGGCGATCAACAACCAATCCAGGGCAATCTGGAGACTCCGCACGCGCCACCGGGTCGGTTTGCGTGTAAGCCGCGTTATGTCATTCCGATTCATGGCGTCGTCCTCCAGGCGAAGCGGGGGCATTCATGCATTCCATTCTTATATCGCATATACCGGTATTTGTGGAGCAAGTTGCGCACATGTACGACGTCAATTTCAACGGCGTAAATTCCACCACGCAGTAAAAAGATCTGAATGGGTTCCGCGTTGCAGTCTGAATCATATTTTAACCGCGGAGGATACGGAGGAAAAGAGGGACGCGGAGCGGTTATAATTTCGGATCCTGGTAGTGTAAACAGCTTTCGGTATTTTAGTTGCGGCTCCGCCGCGGTAAGGTTAAGAACCGTCTGAAAGGACGATTCGATGTGACGAATACCATGTTTACCCACTGGTATAACAAAGCGCCACAGGGGCGGCTGGATTCCCGCGCACAGTCGCCCGTAATTCGGTTGCGAGTGGCGTGGAGGCGAATTATTTATCAGTTCGCAAGCGCCGTAGTCGGCCTGGGCGATATCATGGCAAAAGTACGCACCCATGCTCGCGACCGGGTCCGTGGTCGATATCGAACCGTTATCGTTATCGTAATTGATACCGTTTGGAAAATATGATTCGATTACGATTACGATAGCGAGAAATACAAAAAAGGTGGGAATCCCATGAAAGCACGTGTCGGCCTGAACGAAGGATGGCGCCTGCGCCACTTCCCCCACGGCGAGGGGGCGCGAGCCGGTCTGCCCACGGCCGATCCGGCCGGCGGATGGTGGGAGGCCGCCGTTCCGGGCGACATTCACATCGAATGCCAGCGCGAGGGGATGATTCCCGATCCCTTCCTCGGCGCCAACCTGGACCACTGCCGTTGGATGGAAGAGAAGGATTGGTGGTATCGGCTCGACTTCGCGGCTCCCGCGCGCCGGCCCGATCAGCGGGTCTTCCTGCTGCTGGAGGGACTCGACACCTTCGCCACGGTTTATCTCAACGGGCGCGAGGCCGGGCGCCACCGCAACATGTTCACCCCGTTGCGCCTCGACGTGACCGATCAGCTCGCTGCCGGGTCGAATCGCCTGGCGGTTTGTCTGGCGGCGCCGCGTTACGCCTCGGGTTATCAACCGGCCCCCGGCTTGGCGGGGCTGCCGCCGCTCGAACGGCTGGTCATGCGCAAGGCGCAGGCCAGCTTCGGCTGGGACATCGCCCCGCGGCTGGCGACCTGCGGCATTTGGCGTCCCGTTTCGCTCCTGGTGGTCGATGTCCTGGAAATCGGCGACGTCGCCCTGCGCACGCTCTCCGCCGACGAAAGCGCGGGCGAGGTCGAAATGACGGTCGAGATCGTGAACCACGGCACGGCGCCGGCTGCGGCGGATCTGAAACTTAGCCTGGCCGGGCAGACGCGCCGCGCCGCCGCCGACTGCGCCGCCGGGACGACGACAACCCTCACCGAACGCTTCATGATCGACCGGCCGCGCCTGTGGTGGCCGCACAACCACGGGACGCCGCACCTTTACGACTATGCGGCCGAGTTGCGGCCGGCGGCGGCGCTGTCGGCCGGCGGCGCGGCTCTGGACGAGCGAACGGGCCGCTTTGGCATCCGCACCATCCGGCTGGTGCAGGAACCCCAAGGCGAGGGCAAAACATCGTTCCGATTCACGGTGAACGGAAAGCCCATCTTTCTCAAGGGGATGAACTGGACGCCGGCCGACGCGATTTACGCCCGCATAAATCGCCCCCGCTACGAACAGCTTCTCGCGGCGGCGGCGGACGCCGGCCTCAACGCCCTGCGCGTCTGGGGCGGGGGAATCTACGAAGGCGACGCCTTCTACGAGCTCTGCGACGAGCGGGGCATCCTGCTGTGGCACGACTTCATGTTCGCCTGCGGCTGCTACCCGCAGGACGAAGCCTTCCTGGCCGAAGCGCGCGCCGAGGCTGAGTGGGCGGTGCGGCGGCTGCGCTCGCGCGCCTGCCTTATGGCCTGGTGCGGCGACAACGAAAACGACTGGCTTTCGACGCGCTACGGCGTGCCCGGTTACCGCGCCAACCCGCTAAGCAAGCGGGTGCTGGCCGAGGCCGTGGCGCGGCTTGCGTCCGGCGTGCCCTACGTGCCCAGTTCGCCCTTCTCGCCGCGCGAGGACGACCAGAACTCGCCGCGCGAGGGCGACGTGCACCTGTGGGCCCACGGACACTCCTACGCGGCCGACTTTTACCTGGGGTGCCACCCACGGATGGTCACCGAGATCGGCCACCTGGCGATGCCCGACATGGCCGTCATCGAGCGATTCGTGCCCGAGGCGGAACGCTGGCCGATCTGGAACGACGCCTGGCGATCGCACAGCGCCGATCCCAATCGCCTGGCCGGCAACGGACGCCTGGCGACGATGCCGGCCAGCATCCGCGCGCGGGGCTGGCAGGAGCCGGCGACGCTGGAGGAACTCATCCGGATGACCCAGCAACTCCAGGCCGAAGCCACCGCCGCGTGGATCCGCCACTTCGGCAACGACCCGGAGTGCTGGGGCCTGTTCCTCTGGAACTTGGCCGACTGCTGGCCGCAAGTCTCCGACGCCTACATCGCCTACCCCTTCCACCCCAAACCGGCCTTCGCGGCCGTAAAGGAGGAGTATGCGAAGATCGCGCGTTAGCACGTCGGGCGGCGAAATGGCGCGATGGATTCGGCTGCCAGTTTTTGCTGACGTGCAAAGGCAATTGCACCGGCACCGGCACCGATGGCGTTTGGCGCCAACGGACAGTCGATTGTGAATACTGGAATGGCCTCTTCAGTTATACCGAGGAAGAACCGCTCGTTCAGAGACAGATTACGAATAAGGAAAGCAATGACCGCAAAGCAATCGAGGCCACATATGAATCAACCAACCCGCCGGAGACGGCGGCGTGCAAGCCGTTATTAAATCGATATCCATAATATGGCAGGGACTGGCATGGCGGGATTATGCCGGCTTACCGTTTCGACTCGAAGTGATTCCCGCTCATCGATCGGCTATTTTCGCCATGCGCAAGCATTGTTCACTACCGAACGCGTAGATCTGTATGCCGGCCCGCCAGGCAGAGCGAGGGTTTTGGCCAATAAAACCGGGGGCTGAACCGGATCTGTCACGCTCGAAAAGTGGCATGGGCATCGTGCCCTGGTGACTACGGGCGGGATGCCCACGCCGCCACTTTGCGACCCATGAAGCATGACGCGACACGTGGCCGTATCATCCGTCGATTGACGACTGGCGACGGACTCGCCCAGAGTTCCATGCTTAGGGCCTGTTAACGCTATAGGTGGTTAAATAACCAAAATGTCATCGCTCCCGTCCATTGCGGGACTTGGTTTTCGCCGTTTTCCCGGATCCTGCCATTATCATGGCGGGCTGGAGGCATCCGGCCTTGGCGGGACTCAACCTTCGATTACTTGCAGGCCTCT
>JAMCWS010000279.1:9309-24500 GCA_023480605.1 bacterium | reverse complement strand
CGCCCCGAGCAATCGATGCAGGAGGTTGTCTGGACCGAGACCGAAGTCGCGGGACCGAAGCACTTCGAAGGGGTCCTGCCCCGCCCTCACGCCAGGGCCAATTATTATCGCGACATCGCCGTCCTCGCGCTGCCGGACGCGGGAAGCTATCGCATCCCCGACTTCGAAAGGAAGGCAGCGTTCCAGACGCACGGCCGGCAGAAGCCAGCAAGCCCCAGCACATCTCCAATCATGATCGAGCCCTCTCGGATCAGCGACCTGACGGCGCGGATGGCCGACGACGGACGGATCACCTGGGACGTGCCGGCCGGCAAGTGGACGATCCTCCGCCTCGGTCACACCACCACCGGCGTGCAAAACGCCCCCGCGCCGGCGAGCGGCCGCGGACTCGAGTGCGACAAGCTCAGCCGCGCGCGCGTCAAGGATCGACTGGCGGCCCTCCAGGCCTGCCTGGCGCTGCCCGACGACGGCGCGCTCGTGCCGGTCAGTTCGCGCACGGGCGAGGGGATTGCCGACCTGCTGGGCGTTCTTCACGCCGCCCTGACCTCTCCGCCACCGGCGGGGGAAAAAAGTTGATTCATTTCCGGGGTCGCCGATCAGGAACGCACTTCGAACGCCCGCTCCAGCATCACATCCCGTCCGCTCGCGATGTCTTCCACGGTCGGTTGTATCTGGACGTCCGGTGCGATGCCCTTGCCGATGAACTCTTCGCCGTTGGGCAAAAGCATGTAACGGGTGCACACGCGCCCACGCCCCTCGCCCGGCAGCGGGAAGTACATGGGATTGCCGGTGCTGCCGGCGGTCGGCTGGCCGACGACCCGCGCGCGGCCGGAGCACTTGAGCGGCCCGACGAAATCTTCGGATGCGCTGTGGGTCAGCGTTGAGGTAAGCAAAACCAGGGGGCCGTGCCAGGCGACCGGGCCATCGGGCTTGAGCGGATCCATTTGGAGATCGCTCCATTCGCTGCCTGACGCAACCTCGCCCTGCCGCCAGGCACGCGTGGCCGGGGAGTAATGCAGGCGCTTCTCGCGCATGCCGGGGATTGGCGCGGCAATCAGCCGCCCGGTGATCGCGTCGGTCCAACCGCTGTTGCCGCCCTGATTGGCGCGCAGGTCGATCACCAGACCCTTCATGCGGCCGAGGTCACGAAGCGCGTTGTCGAACGCCTCGACGACGCTTTCCGAGGCAAAGGTCTGAATAACGATCCGGCCGATATCGGAATCGTTTTTCGTGGCGATGACTTCCGTGCCCCCGAAGAACGGCCGGTAGCCCACCCACGCGCTGCGCGCTTTCGTGCGGGTCAGCGGGCAGTCGAACGCGCGGCCATCGGGATGGCGCAAGCCGACGTTGACGACCGAACCATCGCCCCCTTTGAGCATTTGCCAGCAGGAAAGCATCTTCCGCGACGCCTCGGTAGCCGCCGAGACGTAAGGGGCGATATGCCCGCCGACGAAATCATCCACCGGCTCGCCGTCGACGGCGATCACCTGATCCCCAGGAGCGACGCCCGACCTCGTCTTCGTTTGCCGCGTGACGGCGACAACGATATATTTGCCGTCGAGGGGATAAAGACCAATCGGCGGATTGACATTTTCCTCCAGAACGGACTGGGGCGGCAGGATATTGACGTGCGAATCCTGAACCAGGGCGGTGAAGCCGCAGAGGAGCCGGTAGTAATCTCCCAGCGACTGGTCGGCGGCGGCCTGGTCCAGGCGCTTTTCATACTCCGCATCCCAATCCAACCCCGGATGACGGTGCCACATGGGATAATTGTATTTCGCCTCCGACCAGAGGGTCGACAGTCCCATGAGCCGCTCGGAGCGCGTCAATTCGCGCATCGTCATAACCTTCAACGAAACCGATTACGATTACGATAACGTTAACGATAACGAAATAACAACGATTTGTTTTGGCATGAAACGCGATTGTATTATGGCGCCTTACTCCCACGCAAGGCGGGCGAGGCTCACGCCGCGACGGGGCCACTCGACGCTCGAGATGAACCACTCATCGCCCTCGCGGATCAGTTCGGGGGCGTGGGCGCGCAGCATGGCGATTTCGTGACCGCCGCGGAAGGCTCGCGGCGCGGCGGCGCGCAGGACGAAGGTGCGGTTGTCATATGGGCCGTTCGTGCCATCGTAGATCGTGTAAAATAGGTAAAACGCCCCGTCAACCTTCGCCAGCATCGGCGACTCCGGCGCGCCCTTGCGCGGCATCGGGTAGATTTCCTCGCCGTCGGACCAGTGGCGCAGATCGGCCGAAGTGCGCAGCCAGACCGAGTCGCCCGCAACGTAGACCATGTGGTAGAGGCCGTCAAGGCGGGTGACCCACGGGTCGCGCGCGCTGCCCGACTGGACGAAGACCGGCCCTTGGGGCGTCCAGTGGGTAAGGTCGGTCGATGTGGCCAGGCGCATTTCCACCGGACCATAGAACATGTGGTGGACGCCATCGCGTTCGATGACGAAGGGAGCCCAGAGTTCGTTGCGTTCGCCGGGGCGGTCGCGCGGGGGCAGCACCTTGTCGTGCTCCGTCCAGTCCTTGGATTGCATGAGGCGTGACAGGGGGCCGGGGCGGCTGACGACGTGAAAGGCCTGCCATTCGGCCTCGTGGAGGATGGGCGTGGCGGGGCCGGTGATTCCGAAGATGTGCCAGCGGCCGGCGGCGTCGCGGACGAAGGTATGGTCGTTGGGAATCCAATCCGTGATCATCTGGCCGGTCCGAAGGTTTTTGGAATCGGGTCCGGCGAACGGTCCGGGGCCGGGCAGATAGATCGGTGCGTAATCGCCGACGATGCGGGGGATCCTGGTCGCCTGGGTCATGAGCGTGCCTCCCGGGTTTTCGATGGTTTCACGCCTGGGTATCTGGGTCACTCCGCCGCCACGCGGGCGGGCCGGGGGATCGGCGCCCCCTCGCGCGGCGCCGGCCGTCAGCGCCTGGTTTCGCGCGGGCCGGTCATGGTGAAACCCCGCGAGCGCAAGTTGTTGCGGGCATTACGGGCCTCGTTGCTGTCGGGGGCAATGGCGACGATGCGATTCCAACACTGCGCCGCCAATTGATCGTTGCGCTGGTGGATGGCGACTTTGCCCAGGCCGTCCATCGCCTGGAGTTCATCGGGATGGCGCTGCAGGACGGCCTCGTAGGTCTGTCGGGCAAGGGCCAGGTAACGCGCCGCCTCGCTTTCGTCGTCGGCCTTTGCCAGGGCGAGGGTGTAGTAGACCCGCCCCAAGGCGTTGCCGCTGACGGCGTTGTCCGGGTCGCACGCGACCGCCTGCTTGTATTCCTCGAGGGCCGATTCGAGTTGGGGCGGCTGGCGCTTGGTGAAATAGAGATCCCCTTTTTCCAGGTGGATGCCGGCCAGTAATTTGTTGCGGCGGGGACCTTCGGGCAGTGTGTTGATCTGCTCGATGGCGAGCGCATAGTCGCCCTGGCGCTGATACATGCGGGCCTTTTCGATGATCAGGTTCTCCTGGGCCGACATGGAGGCCGTGGAATCTCCCCCGGCACCCGCGCCGCCTTTCCACGTTAGGTAGAGTCCAAAACCGGCGGCGCCCAACAGCAGGAAGACAAGACCCGCCAATGTTCCCATAATCAGGGCCGAAAGGGGGCCCCGGCGGTGGCGCGCCTCGAATCGCGAAGGTTTCACATCGTAATGCGAGGTCTTGACATCGACCGGCCGGCCCCGGTCCGCGCGCCCCAATCCGGCGGGAGCGCGTTCGCCGAAGCCGGGCCGAAATGCGGCGCCCTCGCGCGGCGCCGATCCGGCGAGCGGACGCGCCGCGCCGCCGCCGGGGGCTGGGCGTGGGAACCGGTCGACGGCGGGGGATTCGGGCATGACCACCCCCGGCGGCTCGGGCTCCGGCCGGCGCATCACCGTGCCGCCGCCGGCGCGGCCGGTCGCGGCGGGCGGAAGAGGGGGCGCCGGGCGCGGCGGCGCCTCCGGCTGGGGGATGCCGCCGCGCGGTTCGAGGCGCATGGCCGCCAGGGTCGATTGCGCCGGCGGTCCGTCAGCCTGGCGGGCGGCGCCGGCGCTGAGCGAGGTTTCCACCGCCATCGCGAGCCATTCGCGCAAATCCTGCCTGAACGGAGCGCGGCGCGCGGCCTCGCGCAGGATGGCGACGGCCTCGTCGTAGTCCCGCGTCTGAAGCGCCCGGCGTCCGTAATCGATTAGTTTTTCCAGATCCAGGCGCTGTAGATCCTGTGGGGTCAATTCGGGACTCAAGACTCAAGACACCTCGTTTTCGGCGTGGGCCGAAGGCCATGGTTGCGGCGGCCGCGGCCGCCGGCCGCGGCGTACGCCGATTACGGGAGGACGCGCACGAGAATGACGGAAATGTTGTCGATGCCTCCAGTCTGATTCGCTTCCTCAACGAGGGCATCACACAGGAGGGTCAGATCGACCGGGTTGTCCGACAGGATCTGGGCGATGCGTTCATCGGGCACCATGCTGGTCAGGCCGTCCGAGCAGAGCAGATAAATGTCGCCGGGTTCGGGGTCGACGGTCCGCAGGTCGACTTCGAGTTCGGCGCGGTTGCCCAAGGCGCGCGTGATGACGTTGCGCCAGCGATGATTGCGGGCCTCGGCTTCACTGATGATGTTGCGCTGGAGCTGTTCGTTGACCCACGAGTGATCCGAGGTCATCAATTCCAGCTGCCCGGTGCGCCAGCGATAGACGCGCGAATCGCCGACGTGGCCGATGTGAATGCGGCCGTCGGGTGCGTAGATGGCCGCCAGCGTCGTGCCCATGCCCTTGAGTTCGGCGTTCTCCTCGGCCAGGTGGCAAACCTTGCGGTTGGCCAGGTTGATGCCGGTGACGAGAACGTTGTCGGCCTCGTCCAGGTTTTCTTGAATCCCGAAGGGCCAGGTGAAGTCGTGATCCACAAAAGTGTGGGCGATGAACTCGCTCAGGGTTTCGATGGCGGCGCGACTGGCCACCTCGCCGGCGGCGTGGCCGCCCATGCCATCAGCGACGGCAAACAACTTAAGTTTTTCCGAAACTTCGATGTGGTCTTCGTTCTTGGCCCGTTTTCGCCCGACATCCGTTCGGCCGCAGGATGCAAGCTTGAGTTGCCGCGGCTTGCCAGCTTCTGTAATATCCGTCACGCCCGTATCCCCGTGCTGATCCGAAATCTGGTCCGGAGCGGGCGAACCATGCGCCTTATCCGCCCCGGGTCCGGATGGCAGTAAATATTAGACCATAGCATTTTTGTTTTCAGCAAGCAAATATCCGCCCGGTCATCGCCGCCGGGCCGCCGCCGCGCCGCCGCTATGACGAGGAACCGCTTCCGGGCTTTCCCGTGCCATTTCCACCCTTGAAATTCGCGCCGCTCGTGCCAGAATGGTCATCCTGCGGCCGGCCTGCGCCAGGCGGGTCCGTCCGTCCGCGACATTTCATCTTGGCGGTCGATCATGAGCCAAACCAGGCAGACACCGGTCGAGGCCGGGGCGATTTTCGAGCCTTACGCGCTGAAGAATGGACGGGGCCCCGCCTTGGTCATCACTCCGTCGGTGCTAAGCAGCGATTTCGCCCATTCGGCCCGCGAACTGGCCAAATGTCGCCGTGCCCGCGCCCGATGGGTGCACATCGACGTCATGGACGGCCACTTTGTGCCCAATCTGACCTTCGGGCCGCCCGTTCTGCGCAAGTGGACCGCCGCCGAGCCCGAGCTGTTCTACGACACGCACCTGATGATCGAAAATCCCCTGAAGTTCGCCGAAGATTTCGTCCGCGCGGGGTCGAGTCTGCTCAATATCCACATTGAAGCCACCGCGCGCCCTCGGCGCGACCTGCGCGCCATCAAGCGCCTGGGGGTGCGCGCGGGCGTCACCCTCAAACCCAAAACGCCGGTCAGGGAGATCCTCGACGTGCTCGACGAGGTCGACCTGGTGCTGGTGATGTCGGTCGAGCCGGGTTTCGGCAACCAGGAATTGATCGCCAAGACGCTCAACAAGGTTCGCGAGCTGAACCTTATCCGCCGCGAACGGGGGTTGGGCTTCCGACTCGAAATCGACGGGGGGATCAATCCCGAGACGGTCGCTCTGGCGGCCGCCGCCGGCGCCGACGTGATGGTGGCCGGCAGCGCGGTATTCCGGGGCGGCGACGTCGCGGGCAACATGAAGACGTTGCGCGGCGTATTGTCGAAGGCCGGCTACCAGACCAAGTAGGCGCCCGGCGCGCGGGCGGCGTGGAGAGATCATGAGCCCTCATCGAAAACACCCCGGCCGGAAAGCTCACATCGCCCTATATCCGGGAACCTTCGACGGCCTGACCTATGGTCACTTGGATATCATTCAGCGCGGCTCCAACCTGTTCGACTGCCTGCACGTGGCCGTCGCCCACAACGAGGAAAAAAAGCCCATCTTCACGGTCGATGAACGCCTGGAGATATTACGGACCGAAACCGCCCACCTGCCCAACGTTGTCGTTTCGACCTTTCTGGGCCTGACGATGGACTATGCCGAAAAATTGGGCGCCAACTACGTCATCCGCGGCATTCGGGCCGTCTCGGATTTCGAATACGAACTCCAGATGGCCCTGATGAACCGCGCGCTTAATCCGCGCGTCGAGACCTTGTTCATGGTTCCCGCCGCCCAACAGCTCTTCGTCAGCAGCTCGTTGATTAAAGAAGTGCTATTACTGGGAGGCGACGTCAACCAGTTCGTCCCCCCGTCGACCGAGCGCATGCTGCGCCAGAAGCTCAACATACCCGACAAACACGGGCGCAACGGATCGGGAATCTGAGGCGGTCTTCCCTCCAAAAACAAACCGGATCCCACGCGCGCGGCGGAAATCCGGTTTGGGGGGCAGAGGCGCAGCGGGCCGGCGGGGGCGGGCCGGTCAGTGCCAACGGCCCCGCTGGCGATGGTTTTTCTCGAACACCTCGGGGTGCATCTGAACCCGTTCGGCCATGCATTTGCATGTCATTTCCGGAGACAGGTCCGCAAGCGAGGTTTCGCGCCACCAGGTGGCGATTTGCTGGCGCAACTGGCCCCAGGTTTCATGCACGGGGCATTTCTCGAGGCTGTCGGAACAGCCGGGCAGACCCAGGCAGCATTCCTCGAAGAGGGAATTGCCGTCGAAGCACTGGACGATGTCCATCAGGTTGATGTCGAACGGATCACGGCCCAGCTTCAGCCCGCCGCCCGGTCCGCGGCGGGCATCGATCATGCCTTCATCGGCCAGGTTCATGATGATGCGCGCCAGGTAGGGCTGGGGCGCACCGACAGCCTGCGCGAGTTGCTTGACGGTCATGCGCCCATCCTGCGCGGCCAGGAGGGTCATGGCGCGGAGGGCGTATTGGGCGGTGCGTGAAATCAGGCTCATGGTGAGGTGACCTCGAGTTTCCAGTGTTCCAAGTCAAATAAAGATAACATATATCGACCTGTAAATCATTATAAGGACACGGCGGATTCGAAAATTATGGCGGCGGTTGTTTATTGCGCTAAGCTGAGCGAATCCATATGGTTGTGAAAAAAATCACTAATTTATGAAAAAAAATTGCCGCCGGCTTCATTCCGGACTTCCGCATCCCGCAACCGACCTTCGACTGCATTTTCGTTCCGTCTACCTCCAATTCGTTGATGCCCACAATATACCCTTTTTCTTGCGAAATCCACATATTTCTATTGAGTTCTTAATCACGATTCCGTGGGCCGCATCGAGGGGCCGAATAATTTGTGAAAAATATTGCTTACACCTGCGCGATATTATTTTAGGTGATTTGCGGGTCATCTATTTTTTGTCCCCCATCCCCGGTTTTTGAGCCGCCGGCCGACCGATAATTCACGTCTGAACGTTTTTCGGCGGAGAACCCTCCGGTTCCGACCCGAAAGCGATATGCGGAAGAAGCGGCGCTTGCCACTCAAAACGGACCCGAAGGTATTAATGTTGACTCCGCACGCCGCCTGTGCGGTAATACGGTGTTTGCATCGAGCCGCCGTGCCGGGCACGCCAAGGGCGCCGCAATGGCCTCGCCTCAGGTAATCAGGAACGCCAAGCCGTCGAAGGAGACCACCGCGATCATGTATTCCGCCGAAAAACAGATATTGCAAAAAGTCGCCGACACCGTCCGGGTGATTTCGGCCGAGGCCATCGAAAAGGCCGGCTGCGGCCATCCCGGCCTGCCGCTGGGGTGCGCCGAAATCGGGGCCTTTCTCTATGCCCGCGGCCTGCGCCACAACCCCAAAAACCCGAACTGGATGGGGCGCGACCGGTTTGTCCTGTCGGCAGGTCATGGCTCGATGCTGCTCTATTCACTCCTGCACCTGAGCGGCTACGATCTCAGTCTCGACGATCTTAAGAATTTCCGTCAGCTCCACTCCCGGACCCCCGGCCACCCCGAGTTCGGCGAAGCGCCCGGCGTCGAAACCACCCCCGGCCCCCTGGGCCAGGGCCTGGCCTGCGCCACCGGCATGGCGATTGCGCAAAAAATCCTCGCCCGCCGTTTCGGCGGCGACCTGTTCGACGCCAAGATTTTCGCCCTGGCCGGCGACGGCTGCATCATGGAAGGCATCAGCAGCGAAGCGGCCAGCCTGGCCGGCCACCTGGGCCTGGGCAATCTGGTCATCATTTACGACGCCAACGGCATCTGCCTCGACGGCCCCATCAGCGAGTGCCTGTCCGAGGACACCGCCAAGCGCTACGAAGCCTATGGTTTCCGGGTGCTGGCGATCGACGGCCACGACTTCGACCAGATCGATAAGGCGATCGATGCGGCCCGCGCCGAGCGCGACAAGCCGGTCCTGATTATCGCCCGCACGATCATCGGCAAGGGCGCCCCCACCAAGCAGGGTACCAACGCCGTCCACGGCGCCAAGCTGGGCGCCGAGGAAGTGGCGGCCCTCAAGAAGAACCTCGCCTGGCCCACCGAGGCCTTCCAGGTGCCCGCCGAGGTTTACGAGTATTTCGCCGATCGCCAGCCGGCATTCGCGCGTTTCGAAGCCGACTGGAATGCGAGGGTGGCGGCCGTGAAGGCGGCCGACCCCGAGAAGGCCCGCCTATGGGAGACCTTCAGCGCCATGGAGCCGCCGGCCGACTACGCCGAGCAGATCTGGAACCTGCCGCTGGACCCCGACAAGCCCGGCCGCTCCAATTCGCAGAAGATCATCGCCAAAAACGCCGAATTGATGCCATTTTTCTTCTCCGGTTCAGCCGACTTATCGTGCTCGGATTCGACATCGATCAAAGGCGGCGGCGCGATCGGTCGGGATGCCTGGGACCAGCGTAACTTCAAGTTCGGAGTGCGCGAATTCTCGATGGCGGCCGCCTGCTACGGCATGGCCCTGCACGGCATGGTTCAGCCCTTGTGCGGCACCTTCTTGACCTTCTCCGATTACATGCGCAACGCGATCCGAATCGCCGCTCTGATGAAGGTCCGGGTCTTCTTCCAGTTCACCCACGACACGGTCTGGATGGGCGAGGACGGCCCGACCCACCAGCCGATCGAGCAGGTCGCCTCGTTGCGCGCCATGCCGGGCCTGACGGTCTTCCGCCCGTGTGACGAAAACGAGATCAAGGCGGCCTGGATCGAGGCGCTCAAGGTTCGCGGGCCGGTGGCCTTCATCCTCTCGCGCCAGAACGTCAAGAGCCAGGGCGAAGCCACCCGCGCCCGCGCCCGCGAAGGCGTCGCGCGCGGGGCCTATGTCCTCTACGGCGAGCCGGGAGCCGCGTGCGACATCCTGCTGGCCACCGCCGGTTCGGAGGTGCCGGTCGCGATGGACGTGGCCCGACTGCTCGAGGCCCAGGGCAAGACGGTGCGCGTCGTCTCGATGCCCTGTTGGAGCCGGTTCGACGAACAGGACAAGGCTTACAAGGCGGCGGTGCTGGGGGGCGAGGTCGGCCTGCGCGTCAGCATCGAAGCGCTCGCGACGATGGGCTGGCACAAGTATATCGGCATGGACGGCTTGGCCATCGGCATCGACCGCTTCGGCGCGTCGGCGCCTCAGAAAGCCCTGGTCGATCTGTTCGGCTTCAAGCCGGAGACGATCGTCGAACGGATCCTGGCCGGCCTGGCCGTCGAGGCCTAATCGAGCTCAGGCTGGATGTGCCGGCAACCGAAGCCGTCTTACGGAGGGGAGAGGGACGCCGCGTTACGCGGGAGCGTCTCTCTCCTTTTTTCGTTTAAGGCGACTCCCTTCGCGCTCGACAAGTAGATGAGATGCGAGTCACAATGTCCCCCGGAAGCAGGCTCGGGCAAAGTCTGCCGGGGGCTCTCATTCACGCCGTCGCGGCGGCGGCGAGGCCGGGCGCCCAGCCATGCCGGAACCGAGTAAACGCAATCGCCTCAAGGCGACGCACCGAATGCAAACGAACAGTTCGCCCCAACGCGGCCCTATGGCGACCGGCGGCGGCGCAAAGCCGGCCGCCGCGGCGAAACCCGCGCCCGACTCGGCGGAATCGCTTTCGGCCGCTCAGGCAGGCGGGGTGGAGCGGGAGAGTGCCGCGCCCGGGGAGCTGATCGCCGGCGATTCGATTCCCTTTAATGCCGTCGCGCCGACCCGGGCGGACGCCGGCGAGTCCGGCGCGACGGCGGCCGTTCGCGACGCGGCGGGTCCGGCCGCGGCCGACGACCAGGCGTTCGAATTTCGCGGAACACCGAGCGAACTCGACCAGGCGGCCGAGGAAATCGAAGCCGCGCCGCGCGAAAAGGGCTTGTTGGCGCGCGGCGTGGGCGATGCGTCCACGCCGGCTCCGGGCGCGGCCGGGCCTATGGACGGTTCGGCCGAATTCACGGCCGTTGCGGCCAGGTGGGAAGATGAAAAACCGGGCGGGGAATCCGAACCGCGCGGCTCTCTGAAGACCACGAAATCCGAACCGGCCCGACCGGCGCGGACCGGCAAAGCGGGCGCGCCCGCGGGCGGCACACCAAGTGGTGGAACCCCGGCCGACGCCGCTTCCGCCGTTGTTCCATTCGAAATCGTCGGATTCGATGAGGAGCGTCCGCCGGAACAAGGGCGAATCTTCGCGGAACCGCTGCCCGAGCCCCCACCCCAACCGTTCGAGATCGTGCGTCAACCGCATCCCTCGCGGATCCGGATTGATTTTTCCCCGGCGGCGAACCCACCCGCGGCAACCGACTGGGGCGCTCATGAAGAACGGCCCGCCATGGCCCCGTCCGTCGCGGCGGCTCGACCCGCGGTTTCGCCTCCGCCGCTGGTCGTTCGTTTCTTTTGGGGATTTATGCCCCTCATCCTGTTGCTGGTTGGCTATGGATCGGTCGTCCTGACCCAGAAGGGGATGGGTTACGCCTGGGACGAAGCATACTACTATGAACCCGCGCTGAAAGCCGCAGACTGGCTGGTCGAGGTGCTGCGCGGCAACAACGTGTTCGACCGGGCCGCCATCGACGTTTACTGGGGCGAGCGTCACGAGCACCCCAGCATT
Source organism: bacterium (assembly GCA_023480605.1). Classification (GTDB taxonomy): domain Bacteria; phylum Sumerlaeota; class Sumerlaeia; order MVZB01; family MVZB01; genus JAMCWS01. The sequence goes on along the minus strand of JAMCWS010000279.1, from coordinate 13,120 downwards.
CAGAAACTCCTTTCGGGGATCGCGATGCGGGCCTTTTCGGCCCCCAAGAACCAGCTTTGGGCGATGCGGCTGCCGATGGCGATCCTGTTCGGCCTGTCGCTCAACCTGATCTACTTGATGGGCCGGCGCGCCTGGGGGCCGGTCCCGGGGCTGGCGGCGGCGCTGGTCTATGCCACGATGCCGCGCGTTTTCGGGCACGCGCATTTCGCGTCGCTCGAGACGCCGCTCATCTTCATGAGCCTGCAGCCAGTCTGCGGCTTTCAGCGCGGGTTGGATTCGCCCTTGTGGGCGGCCTTCACGGGCATCGCATTCGGCCTGTTGCTGGCCACCAAGATCAACGGCTTCTTTCTGCCGGTTCCCCTGGTCATCTGGGCGCATCTTTACGCCCGGCGTCGTTACGTGAACAACCTGTTCGCGATGCTGACGCTGGGGCCGGTTTTCATGGTGCTGGCCTGGCCGTGGCTGTGGCCCGACCCCGTCGTGCGCCTGCTGGAGTATTTACGGTTCCACGCCGAACACCAGCAGACGGCCCTGTTTTTCCTGGGGCGCAAGTGGGGTTACGGGGGCGCCAACGCGCCGTGGTTTTACCCGCTGACGATGGTGGCCGTCACCATCCCGGTAGGCGCCCTGGCGCTGCTGGTGCTGGGCTTGGCCAAGGTTCTCCACCGGCCGCATCGCCAGCCGATGGGGGCGTTGTTCTTGTGCTGCGCCGCGGTGATGCTGACGGTGGCCAGTCTGCCGTCGACCCCGCGCTATGACGGGGTACGCCTGTTTCTGCCGGTTTTTCCGTTCTTGGCGCTGCTGTGCGGCGCGGGGACGGTCGAGATGATGAGCCTGACCGAGCGGGCGGCCCGGCGCCTGGGAGTCGCCGACCCGGTCCGCCTCCGGCGCCTCTGGCGCTGGACCGCGTCAGCCATCGTCGCCGTGGTGTTGCTCGAAGGCGTCGCGGCACTGGTGCGTTACCATCCTTATACTCTATCCTACTTCAACGCGCTCGCCGGCGGGATCCGCGGCGCCGAACGGCGTGGCTTCGAGGTTACTTACTGGGGCGAAGCGCTCAACGAGGACGTTCTCACGGCCATCAACGAGCTGCCGGACGGCTCGAGCCTCGATCCGCTGGCCATCCACGAGCTCTGTCTGCAACACCTTCAGGAGTGGGGACTCATCAAGGAAGAAATCCGCATCGGCGGCCGTCCCCCCTACGACTACCACCTGCTGCTCATGCGGCGCGGATTTTTCACCCGGCCCGAAATGGCCCTGGCGGGCCGCACCATCTTTCCAGTGGTCAGGGAGTGGAGATTGATGGGCGTGCCCCTGATCGCCCTCTATAAGACCGGTCCGCCGTTCGAAAAATTCTGGCCGACGCTGCCCCCCCTGCAACATTAATTGCACCGCGCCGGCGTTGGGCGATTCTCCGGAACGCCGGTGTCACGCCGGGAGCCATGAGCGGCCCGAATCGTCCGTTTTTTTACACACTGTGACAGTTAATTAATCATAACTCCATCGCATTGACAATAGGCGATTTGCGCGGCCGGGCGCGGTCTTTGCCCCGCGGCAAAGACGATACTATGTCATATTTCGGTGTAAACACCGCTTATCACCTTCCCGTATTTGGTCGATAGTTCATTTGAAAACCTCCAGGCCGCCAGGATCAAGCCGGGCAGGCACTCCCGCATCGCCGGGACGCAGGAGGCTCGGGCGATCCGCCGTTATCACCGGCCGCAAAGGCCGCGGACGCGGCATCTCCGGGTGGTGCGGATTCAGGTTGGCCGACGTCAGGGAAACGTTTCCCGGCGACCCGCTCTCAGAGAGGAACGGTTTCATGTTCAAGGCGAAGACACCCATCGGAGTGGACATTGGTTCCCATACGGTCAAGGTCTGCCAAATGCGCCGCGTCGGCGACCGGATCGAACTCGAGAAGTTTGGAGCGGCCGAGATCTATCCGTCGGGCGACCGGCCCACCGACGCACGGGCGCAATTCGACGCCAAGGTGGCGGCGCTCAAGGCCGCGCTGGAGCAGGCCGGCATCAAGGCCCGCCAGTCCGTCTCGTCGGTCTGCGGCGAGTCGATCATCGTCCGCTACCTGCAACTGCCCGAAATGCCTGAAGATGAGCTCAAAAAGGCTCTGCAGTGGGAAGCGGAGGAATATATCCCCTTCCGCCTTTCCGAAGTCAACATCGACTCGGTCATCCTTGGCCACAACGGCGAAGGCGATCATCCGCGGATGGACATCCTGCTGGTCTCGGCGCGCAAGGATCTGATCGAAAGTCATGTCGCCATGCTGCGGGCGGCGGGGCTGGAGCCGCGCGCCATCGAGGTCGACAGTTTCGCGTTTTTCAACTGCTTCGAACTCAATCACAAGCCCGGCCGGGACGAGTGCGTGGCGCTGGTCAACATGGGCAATGAAATCACCAGCATCAACATTCTCAGCAGCGGTGTTTCACGCTTCTCGCGCGACATACCCGTGGGCGGCGACACGATGACGACCGCCATCAAGTCGCGCCTGGGATGCTCGTTCGCCGAGGCCGAACGGCTCAAGATCGCCCACGGCGCGCCGCACCCCGAGGCGCTCAGTTCGGAACTGGACCTGGAGCCCTCGGCCGGCGGATCGCTGATGGACACCATCCGCGGCACGGCCGAGGAACTGGCCGGCCGCAGCGCGGGCGGAACGGAAACGCCGGAGGCGGTCGCCGCCAAAGCGGTTCAGAACGTCGTCAACAACCTGATTTCGGAAATCCGCCGCTCGATCGAGTTTTTCGAAAACCAATACCGGGGCCAGAATGTTTCGCGGCTGGTCATCGGCGGCGGCACCTCGATGCTGCCCAACCTGGCGGCGACTTTCGAGCGCGAACTGCGCCTGCCCGTGGAGACGCTCAATCCGCTCAAGAACATTCAAGTCAACCTGCGCGGCGACCGGGCCAGCCGCATCGACGATTATCGCCAGCAGCTCGGCGTCGGCATCGGCCTGGGGCTGCACGGCCTGATGGCATGACCTTTACGCCCGCAAGGCGGACCATGGCGGCTCAGCGACAGCCCCCGCATACCGAAAGGGACACGCATCGATGATCCAGATCAACCTTCTCGATCAGAATACGCAGCGCGGCAAGGGGCGCGCCAAAGCTCCCGCCGCGATGACGCCGGCGATGGGCGGCGAAAAGACCGGTCAGGGCGGCGGCCCGCTGGTCCTGATCGTCGCGCTCATTATGGTGGCGCTCAATGGTTACGTCGGCTGGTGCGTCTACGCCAAAGTCGCGCAGTCGCGGGCCGGCCTGAGCGATCTGCGCAAGAACGCCAAGGCGACTCAGGCCAAGATCGACTCGCAGCTCAAAGAAGCCGACCAGTGGCGCCATTATCGCGAAGTCGTGCTCAACCAAATGGACGTCCTTCGCTCGCTCGACCCGCCCAACCGGATCCTGTGGAGCGAAAAAGTCAACATGCTGGCCAACCTGATGCCGTCGGAGATCTTCCTCGACCGGATCGAAGTGGTCGAAGAGACGAAGATGGTGCAGACCGAGCAATCCAAGGAAGCCCACAAGAAGTGGGAGAATGCCCTGGATAAGGAAACGCGCGGTCCGGAACCTGAAAAGGTCGAGAAGCCGATCATAACCTACAAGATGTCGCTGACGGGTCTGGCCACCGGTTCCGACAACGTCCAGCAGGCCCGCAACATGCTCAAGTTACAGGACGCGTTGCGCAATTACTCGGTCGTGGATCAAAACGGCCAGACGCGCCGCTTCATGGACGGTTTTCTGCCCGACATCGATTATGGGCAGGTCAAGACGACCCTGTATGGCAGATCGGAAGAGCACAC
>JAMCWS010000279.1:0-9296 GCA_023480605.1 bacterium | reverse complement strand
GGCGAGGAGCGTGACTCAGATGGCCATTGGCGAACAACAGAAAACGAGCCTGATCCTGACGCTGTTCATCGGCGGCGTCTGCCTCGCCCTGATCGGTTATTTTCACTTCATGATCGGGCGCGGCATGATCAAGGACGCCGAAACCAGGAAGTCGACCGAGAAGGCCAAGCTCGATGACCTGAAGAAGCAGTTGGCCGAAATCAACGCCCTGATGAACCAGGCCGACGCGATGAAGGAGCAGGCCGAAGTGATCGAAAAGACCACGCGCCGCCTGCCGGCCAGTCCCGACGCCCCCGGCTTCATGAAGGAACTGGTCAACGTGCTGGGAACGACGGGCATCATCCAGGAAGAGGTGAAACCGGAACTGCCGATCAGCCGGCCGCTCTACACCGAGATCCCGTATAGCGTCAAGTCGCACGGCCACTACCACGCCTTCGGCCAGTTTATGACGCTGATCGAACAAAATCCCGACCGCTTCATGCGTGTCAGGAACTTCGCCATCAGCAACAACATGGAACGCCCGTCGATCCACGACATCGACATGGAAATCACCACCTTCATGTTTAACAAGTGAACCGCGGAGGTTCAGGGACCATGAGACGCATTCGGATGCTATGCTACATTCTGGCGGCGCTGGCCATGGCGGGGCTGGCCCGGGCCGAATCGCCCTGGCAGAGCCTGGCGCGCAAGATTTCCCCCCGCGCGATCCAGAACCGACTGACTCCCGAGGCTCTCCCGACCCAGGTGCCCACCGTGCCTGACGAAGACACGACGCAGCCGCCCCAGGGCCAGAGCGCCCCGGCGGGCGCGGTTCAGCCGGTGTCGCTGGGGCCGGCCCTGACCCAGCCGGGGGGGGGCGGCGGCGATCGAGGCCATGAAAAAGAAGGCCAGCGACGTCGGGCTGGAAAGCCAGGACGATCCCGACCGAATGGCCGAAAACCTGTTCAAGAACCCCGAGATACTGCGCCTGTTGGGCGACAAGCCACGCTTTATCTACAATCCCGGCGGCCGGCCCGACCCGATGCTGGTGCCGTGGGTCCGCGACGCGGTGATCTTCGAAGAGCTCTCGACCATCGCCGAAGGCCTGCTGGCCGGCAACAAGGTCGGCGAGGCCAAGCAGGTTTTCCAGCGGATCATCCAGATGAACAACCCGCGCTACACGATGGCCGCGCAGGCCCGCCTGGCGCAGATCATGACGGCCGAAGAAGCCGCCGCGGCCGCCAAGGCCGGCGAGCAGCAGATCACCGAGGAACAGATCCAACTGCCCCCGTGGGTGCAGGACAACACCAGCGGCGTGATCGTCTCGCCCGGCGGGAACCTGTGTCTGGTGGGCGACTTTCTGCTCAAGGTCGGCGATTGTCTGCCGAATTACCCCGAGGTTTCGGTGACCGGCATCACCAACAACACGGTGACTTACGCCATCCGTAACAAGCATTTTGACGTGACGCTGGAGAACGGCGACTCCGGCTCTTTCGACACCAGTTGGAAACGGTGAGTCCGCCGGGCCAGCCGCCCGCCGGACCTTGAGCCGCAAACATAGGACCCGGAGAGACCCGGTCGAATCGATCAGCCATGACACATAACCGGAAGGAGCCTAGGATGTCGACGATACACACCAAGGGATGGGGGGTTTTGGGGGCGATGGTGCTGGCGGCCGCGCTGCTGGCGGTCCAGCCCGCCGCCCGCGCGGCCGACGAGGCCGCCGGAGACGCCGCCGCGGCCAACCCGATCGCGCAATACGCCGAACTGACCGGCGGCGCGCCGGGCGTGGCCCTGCCGGCGCCGGTGCTGGCGGCCCAGGCGGCCGAAGTGCCGCTGCCGCCGCCCGCCGCGGGCGACCAGGGAACCACCGCGTCGGCCGTGGGCGGCGGCGGCATCCAGATCATCTTTTCGCAGCCGGAAAACGACATCCTGGCCAAGCAGGCGATGGAAAAGCTCGATGTGATGGTCGATTCGCTCGTTTTCCCCGACGCCAAGCTCAGCAACGTCATCCGCACGATCGGCGAGCGGCTCAACATCAACTTCATTTTCGACGCCGAGGACATCACGGGCAACGTCACGCTGCGCCTGCACAACGTCCGCCTGCGCGACGCCCTGGATTCGATCCTGACGACGCGCAAGCTGGCCATCGTCGTCGACGCCAGCGGCATTTTCCGCATCGTGCCCCAGGAGCAGGTGGGCCGCAAGACCGTCGAGACGCACACCGAGGTCATCCAGCTCAACTGGGTCTCGGCCGCCGATGTGGTCAAGACGCTCAAGCCGTTCATCTCGGACGACGTGGGGCGCCTGGAGTTCAACGAGGAAAGCAACGTCCTGATCGTCACCGACGTCCCGCCGCAGATCGAAGTCGTCAAGGATCTGGTGAGCCAACTCGACAAGGCCGAACGGCAGGTGCTGGTGGAGGCGCGACTGGTGGACATAAATATCGACGCTGCGCGTGACTTGGGCACCGAATGGTCTGCCGTTACGGACGAGACGCTTAATGCGGTGATTCAGGGGATAACGGTTGCGGCAGGCGAGGCCACACTCGGATTTGGTGATAAGATTGGGATATTTGGGAATACTTATAATCTCAATGCAATATTTAGGGCTCTTGAGACAAGAAACGTTGCCGAATTGCTGGCCAATCCACGAGTGACTACACTCAATAACGTGCCAGCTCAGATACAAATAATACAAAGAATACCATACTTAGAAGCCGTTCAAGGGCCGACGCAGAATTCTCAAGTAGCCGAAGTCGAGTTCGAGGACTCGGGGGTGGACATAAAGGTGACCCCAATCATTACGCCCAACGATTTCGTCAGGATGCAGATAAGTCTGAAACAATCTATATTCCGAGGTCGAGTTGGTACCGACGATGAAAATCCCCTCGGACCACCTAAAATCGACGAACGAAACGCTGATACTAACGTTATCGTCGCTGACGGAAACACGGTCGTATTGGGTGGTCTGCGTCAACAAAATGAGATTGAGGATACCTTGGGTGTTCCCTGGTTTCATGAGATCCCATTCTTTGGTTGGCTTTTTAAAGATAAACACTATGATAATGCGAAAACTGAATTAGTCCTAATGGTTACTCCAAAGATCGTCAAAGACAAAATATCCTTAACCGATAACGAGAAGTACTGGTACGACAGGATCGATGCGAAATGGAATCTTCCTGACACGTTTTTCGATCAAACCGGTGACGTGGGCGAAGGGCCGAAGGTGAAGAAGTAGATCCCTCTCTTTTACGGTCGCGCTCGGGATGTTACATATTCCTTCGGACAGGCGGGGTCTTCGTTCACGAAGACCCCGCCGGTCTTTTTGGGAGGGGGCATCCCGCGAAATCGCGAGACAGATGCGGTCGCATCCGCCGATACGGCGGGAAAGATGCGTCTCATCGTGATTCTGTCGTCCCTCCGGGACTCGGCGTTCGTCCGTCCGTCCGGCACCCCGACTGGCGTCCGGGCCTACGACTTCGTCGCGCTTCCGGCACTGAAGATGACTTCGCCATGGCGTTTCCCACCCAGCGCGTGAGTTATTCTCCCTGAAGGGGAGCCCGATAAATAGCCGTAAGTTTTAACCTACGGTAAAGCAGGCAAAAACCATGCAATCCTGAAGGGGTTGCCCGTTTCGGTGGATTTTTGGGCGACCCCTTCAGGATCGATACCAGCATTCTCCGAAACCGGAGGTCAAAACCCACGGCTATCCACCGGGAGCCCCCACGGAGCTGTTCAGGATTTCTATCGTCATGGGTACTTCCTTGCCTTCCCGAGATTTTGGAGTATTAATGGCACGATCCCGAGTCAAGGGATACGGGTGAAGAATCGACATCGACAACGAGCACGTATACGAACCCACGCACGAGGACGATGACGATTGCGAGCACGAGCACGATGACGATGACGAACATGAGCATGACGGCGCAACGGCGCCGCGCGGGAATAGCTCCGCTAATGGCGAGGGGATCATGAGCAACAATTTCATCACCGAAAACTTTATGCTTCACAACGACACGGCGGTCGAGCTTTATCACACCTTCGCCCGCGACCTGCCCATCATCGATTACCATTGCCACCTGTCGCCCCGACTGGTGGCCGAGGACCATCGCTTCGCCAACCTGACCGAAGCCTGGCTGGCCGGCGACCATTACAAATGGCGCGCCATGCGGGCCAACGGCGTCGCCGAGCGATATTGCACGGGCGACGCCGGCGACTGGGAAAAATTCGAAAAATGGGCCGAAACCGTTCCTTGCGTCCTGCGCAACCCGCTCTACCACTGGACCCACCTGGAACTGAAACGCCCCTTCGGCATCGGCGACCGGCTCCTTTCGCCCGCCACCGCGCGCGGCATCTGGGAGGAGTGCAACGCCCTGCTGGCCACGCCTGGATTTTCATGCCGGGGCATCATGCGCCGGATGAACGTCGAACTGGTCTGCACCACCGATGACCCCACCGACCGGCTCGAATACCACGACGCGCTGGCTCGTGACGAATCATTCCCGATCCGCGTTCTGCCGGCCTTCCGGCCCGATAAGGGTATGGCCGTCGAGTCGCCCGAAGCTTTCAACGCCTGGGTCGGCCGGCTGGAGGCGGCCGGCGGCGTCGAGGCGAAGGATTGGGGCGGATACATGGCGGCCCTGCGCCAGCGCCACGACTTTTTCCACAGCCGGGGTTGCCGGCTCTCCGACCACGGCGTCGATACGATCTGGGCCGAGGAAGTTACGGAAGCCGAGGCCGCCCGGATCTTCGCGAAAATCCGCGGCGGCGCCGCTCTCGATGCCGGCGAGATCCTCCGCTTCAAGTCGGCCATGCTTTACGAATTCGGCCTGATGGACGGGGAGAAGGGCTGGACGCAACAATACCACCTCGGCGCCCTGCGCAACACCAACACCCGCGCCTTCCTCCGGCTCGGACCCGACGCCGGATACGATTCGATCGGCGACTGGCCGGTGGCCCAGCCGCTGGCCCGATTGCTCGATCGGCTCGACCAAGCCGGGCGTCTCGCCAAAACCATCCTCTACAACCTGAATCCGCGCGACACCTACCTGCTGGCCGCGATGGCGGGGAATTTCCAGGACGGCAGCGTGCCCGGCAAGATTCAGTTGGGCAGTGGCTGGTGGTTCCTCGACCAGAAAGACGGCATGGAGGCGCAGCTCAACGCCCTGTCGAATGTGGGCCTTTTGAGCCGTTTCGTCGGCATGCTGACGGACTCTCGCTCGTTCCTGTCCTACACGCGCCATGAATACTTCCGCCGCATCCTCTGCAACCTGCTGGGGCGCGAGATCGAGGCCGGCGAGCTGCCGCGCGACATGAACCTTGTCGGCCGGATGGTCCGCGACATCAGTTACCATAACGCGGTTAGTTATTTCGGATTCGACAAGACCTGAGCCGACGGCCGGGAAGGAACACGCCGGTCGGATTATGGCTTCGCCAGCGTATTGCCGCTTTCGCGCAGGCCGGCGACGTTTTCGCCTTGCTCGACGAAGGCTCCGACCGGCCGGTCGTCGATGGCCTTATTGCCGGTGATCGTCGCCCCGGTGGAGTTCCAAATCCGGATGATCGCCGACGGGGCGCCGGGGTAGGGATTGGCTCGATTGCGGAACGTGTTGGCGCGGATGGCGGCATTCCACGTGCCCCCGAGCGACAGCAGGTTGTTGCCGCACGCGTTCTCGATGGTGTTGTTTTCGATCACGAGATTGCTTTGGCCCTGCCAGCGGGATTCTTTGAAGCCGATCCGGCCCATGCCGGTCGTGATGACGCCGCTGGGCGAGGCGAAACCGCAGGCGCGGATCGTGTTGCCCGTTGCAGATTGGGCCTTCAAGAACGCGAACCGGCCGTCGTTGGCGAAAGGCAGGCGGCCGCTGGCGGCGGCCGCGCGCTCGCGGTCGGCCATCGGCACATCCCAGTCGACTTCGTTGCGCAGAATGACGGCCGCCCCGTCCAGACCTTCGTAGTGGCTGTTCTCGATGAGGCCGTGCGAGACGGGGCCGCTCAGGTAGTTGGCGAACCGCCGCGAGTTGCGCACGGTGTTGTTGCGCATGACGAAATACGATGCCGACGTGTCACGGTTGTATACGTAGTCGGAAGTTCTTGAAGGCCCAATCTGCAACGGCGGCAGGGGATGGTCGACCGTGACGAGTCCCCGTTCGTAGTCGACCGCCGCCACGGTGGCATCGGCGATGGGCAGTCCTTCGCGCGGATTGAAGACAAGCAGCCGGTCGCCCGTCCGGATCTTCCAGGGATCGAGGGATTTCATGACCAGTTGCGTTGGGGCGGGAGCCGCCAGGATGGCCATGCGCGGCGCGCCGGTGTTGCAGAAATCGTCGGCGATCCCCTCGAACAGGCAGCCCTCAATCCAAGCGCCGATGCGGCTGCCGTGATTGCTGACGCCGTCGGAATCGAATGTGTGCCAATAGCCCGGCCGGAGCGGCACGCGGCAGTCGATGACGTTGTAGCATGAGGTGTAGGTGGCGATGAAAGCCCAGTTATTGCTGGCGTAACAAATCAGATTAAGATAAGTGACCTGTTCGGACCGGTCGGCGACGGCGAGCGCCGACTGGATTTGTTCGAGGCGGGCCAGATGAACGTAGTGATCGCCCGGTTCGAAGGCGGCCACACTCGACTTCGGCAAAATATGCATGCGGAAAAGCCCTTCGCCCAGCTTTTCGGAGTGCTGCAGAAAGTAGCAGTTTGGGCAGTCCGCCTTGAGTCGGCCCGGGATGGCGCGATCTTTCAGCATCCCCCAGGTCGCGCAATCGCGCCAGTTGAGATTGGGCTTGGCGTTGACGAACATGGGCGCGTCGAGTGGCGGAAAGCCTGGCGAAATACGGTAATCGACCGTCCCGGCGGCGGGATCGGCCGCTTCGATGACCCCTTGCGTGAAGGGCGGGGGATCGAAATCGATCGTAAAGTTCTTGAGGATGATATTTTGCGAACGCTCGATGCGTATAAGGCCCATGATCGGATTGCGGATGACGATCTCCGAGCCGTTGCCGTTGATGGCCAGGTTCCGGGCGCCGCTGACGACCAAGCACTGGTCGGCCTCGGTGTTGGGCGGGGCGAAGACGTAGCGGCCGCGCGGAAAACTGATTTCCGTGGCGACGCCGCCGTCGATCGCCGCCGCGACGGCCCGGCGCACGGCCGGCAGATCGTCGCCGTCGTCATCGGGCCGCGCGCCGAAATCGGACACCGACAACGTGCGCGCGACGGCGAGTTCGCGCAGCGGCGGCGTGCGCACGGCCAGAATCTCGCGGACGATGGCATCGGAATCCGGAGGGGTAACCATGAGTGCCGGTTCTCCTTTGGCGGATCGGTCTGGCGGCGGGGCGGGGGACTGTCCTGCTCCGGGTTCGGCGATCGCGCCGGTCAGCGACGCGATGAGGATGAACGCAATCAGGCGCGATCGAGTCATTCCCTTTCCGCTCCAATCCGGTTGATGGGTCGATTATGGGATGGGTGCGGCGAATTATCACGCCCAAAATATCGCCACGTCGTGGCGGGCGGCCGGGCGCCGGGCGGTCGGACGGCCGGGCAAACCGGCGGGAAAAAACTTGACTCACCCCCCCCGTTTGTTAAGATGCTTTTGCCCTTGCGGGGGTGGTTAGCTCAGCTGGTTAGAGCGCTGGCCTCACATGCCAGAGGTCACAAGTTCGAATCTTGTACCACCCACCACTGAAATGATTGGACTTACGAAACCCCGGCTGCCACCGGGGTTTCTTGTGTACACCCATCCTGTATACCCATCCCCTCCCCGGGGGTGCAGTAAGGTGTGATGTCGATTACCGTGGCCGGGGCCGCCGCGTGGCAATACTGATCCGTGGTGCTGATTTGGGCATGACCCAAGGCCGCTTTGAGCACAAACGGATTACCACCCACCGCTTCGGCCATCATGGTTGCGTAAGTGTGCCGGAACGAGTGCGCCGTCACCTTGCGCCCTAGTGTAGTGTCTCATAATTATAGTTGATTATGAGTGAAATTTGCGGTATCGTCCTTGAACGCGATGTGAAAGGATGATGCCGATGAGAGTTGCCCAACCGTTGACCGTGACCGAAGACCAACGAGCGACACTGACGCGTTGGTCGCGCGGGCGATCCACTGCGGCGCGGCTGGTGCTGCGCGCCAAGATCGCGCTGCGGGCGGCCGAGGGGGTCATGAACAAAGACATCGCCCGCGAGCTTTCCACGGATGTCAACACCGTCGGCCGCTGGCGCAAACGTTTTGCCGAGCGCGGCCTGGACGGCATCGCCAAGGATGCCCCGCGCGGCGGACGCAAGCCCACCAAGCGCGCCCGACTGGCGCCGCGAATCCTCAGAAAAACCACGACCGAAAAACCCGCGGGCGCCACGCACTGGAGCACGCGAACGCTGGCCCGGGAGCTCAAGACCGACAAATCGATGGTGCAGCGCGTCTGGGCCGCTAACGGCCTCAAGCCCCACCTTGTGCGCACGTTCAAGGTCAGCAACGACCGGCGCTTCGCCGAAAAGCTGGTCGATGTCGTGGGCCTGTATCTGAATCCGCCGGAAAACGCCCTGGTGCTGTGCGCCGACGAGAAAAGCCAGATTCAGGCGCTGGACCGCACCCAGCCAAGCCTGCCGATGTATCCGGGCCGCTGCGCCACGCTGACGCACGACTACAAACGCAACGGCACGACCACGCTGTTCGCGGCGATCGAGCTGGCCCAGGGCCGACTGATCGGCACCTGCATGAGCCGTCATCGTCATCAGGAATGGATTAAATTCCTCAAGCTTATCGACGAGCAGACCCCGGCCGATCTGGACCTGCACATCATCGCCGATAATTACGCCACGCACAAACACCCCAAGGTCAAAAAGTGGCTGGCGCGGCACAAACGGTTCCATGTTCATCTCATTCCGACATCGAGTTCGTGGCTCAACTTGATCGAGCGCTGGTTTCGCGACCTGACCGACAAATGCATCCGTCGGGGCGTCTTCGGCGACGTGCCTGAACTGATTGAGGCGATCATGACTTACATCGAGGCTCACAATGATGACCCCAAGTCAATTGTCTGGACGGCCAAGGCCGAGGATATTCTCGAGAAAGTCCGGCGCACCCGCGCGACGCTGGATAATCTGCAATCAGCATGAGACACTACACTAGGCCCTGTCCGATAATTGATTTCGGAGCCAAATACGGATGAACGCCAACAAGATAAACGCTCGAAAAGATTCGGCCAGTTTGTCGTATCGCGTGGCCACGCGACGGTATTCCTTGATCCGGCCGATCAGTCGTTCGACCACGTTGCGCCGTTTGTACTGGATTTTGTCGAACTCCTCGCCGCCCGGCGGGTACGAT
>JAMCWS010000181.1 GCA_023480605.1 bacterium | reverse complement strand
TGGCGATTTTCGCCTGAACGCCGTGGCCGTTGGTCAGGATGTAAAGGTCGACGGCTTTGCCGTCGGGCATGACGCCGAAGGGAGCCTTGGTGATTTTACCGGGACTGGAGGTCATGTGCGCGCAACCTGTCATTAAAGTAAGGGCCATCATCATGAGGGCCGTCGGAACGAGTGCCGTCGCCAGCAGCAGGGAGAGGGGCGTGCGTTGGCGGGATTTCATGTCGGGGCTCCTCCTCGATACCGTTAGCATCCGAGTTCGTTTCCGCGATTGCGACCGGAATTCAGGGCGATAACGGCAACGGTTCGGTCGGACCGCGACATCGTCTGCGAGCAACGGTGCGGGCGGGAGCGGGGACATAATCGGGGATCACCCTGGCAAGCAACGTAGCGATAAATATGAAATCCGCCGGCGAAAGTCAACACGCTTTCCATGCCGGACCATGCGCGCGACGTCTTTATCACGGCGCGTCGGGCAGACGAAGGTTCATCGGTTCGTGGCGTGGATTGATCAGGTGGATGATCAACAGGTTGAAGAGATAGGCGGTCGAGGCGATCGTGAACAGGATCACGTAGCCGGCCACCGGCGCCTTGTCGAGTACCAGGCCGGTAAACCATTGGACCGGCATACTGGCCAGCGCCCCCGCCATGCCGCCGATGCCGATCACCGAACTGACGGCCTTGCGCGGCACCGTGTCGGAGACCAGCGTGAACAGGTTGGCCGAAAAGCCCTGGTGCGCCGAGGCGGCCAGCCCGATGAGAAAGACCGCCAGCCACAGGTTGTAATGAACCGTGGTCGATCCCAGCGCCATCACTTTGGTGGGATCGAGCTTGGCGGCTAGGAAGATCGGCACGACGCAGAACGCACAGACCAGCATCGCGGTTTTCCGGCCGGCGTTGATGCTCCAACCGCGATGAATCAGGTGCGAGGAGAGCCAACCCCCGCCGACGCTGCCCACGTCGGTCATTAGATAGATCGTCACCAGAGGTCCCATCATCTGGACAAGGTTGAGGCCATAAGTCTTGTATAAAAAGCCGGGCACCCAATAGAGATAGAACCACCAGATCGGCGAGCCCAGCGAGGTGCCCACGAGAAAGACCCAGGTCTGGCGGTGTTTCAGCAGCATCAGCCAGGGAATCTTGACCGGCGGGTCGGGCGGATCGAGCATGATATGGGCGCGCTCGGCCTGGTTGACGCGCCGGTGGGCGTGCGGATCGCCGTATAGAATGAACCACAACACGAGCCAAATAAAGCCCAACGCGCCAGTGACGAAGAAAGCCGCCCGCCAGTCGTAGCGTTCCACCAGCCAGGGGACGAGGATCGGAGTGAGCAGCGCGCCGACGTTGCTTCCGGCGTTGAAGATGCCGGTGGCCAGGGCGCGCTCCTTCTTGGGGAACCACTCGCTGACCGTCTTGATCGAGGCGGGGAAATTGCCCCCTTCGGAAAGACCCAGCCCGGCGCGGGCGAAACCGAAACCGGCCACCGTGCTGGCGAAGGCGTGACCCATGCCGAACAGGCTCCAGACGGCCACGGCCAGGGAAAGACCCCAACGCACGCCGATCAGGTCCATGAGCCGGCCGACAAGCAGGTAACCGGCGGCGTAAGCGCCCGAGAAACACATGACGATGCGACTGTAATCGGATTCGCTCCAGCCGAAATGGTCGCTCAGGGTCGGCTTGAGGATGCCGATCACTTGGCGATCCATGTAGTTGATCGTCGTGGCGACGAAGAGGAGGGCGCAGATGGTCCAGCGATAATGGGTCATCGGCCCGAGGATTTTCTCGGCCACGGGCGCTGCGATGTTCGGGTTGATCGTGGTTTGTTCAGGCATCGTTTGTTTCATTTCACGCGGAATGGGCTGCCGTTGGGCGCGTTCACAACGGCGATGGAGTCGGCGGCGAAAGGCGGATTGTAACCGGCCCTCGGGGCGATTCGCCACACCATAATCCGGTGAACGCATCAAAGAAGGCCGGGGCCGTCAGCGCGCCAGCCAACCGCCATCGACGGCCAGGATGGTCCCATGCACGTAATCCGAGGCGGCCGAGGCCAGAAAGACCACGGCCCCCTTGAGATCGTCGGGCGTGCCCCAGCGGCCGGCCGGGATGCGCCCGAGGATCGAGGCCGAACGCTCGGCGTCGGCGCGCAGCGCGGCCGTGTTGTCGGTGGCGATGTAGCCGGGCGCGATGGCATTGACGTTGACTCCCCGGCCGGCCCACTCGTTGGCCAGCGCGCGGACAATGCCCGCCACGGCCGATTTGCTCGCCGCGTAGCCGGGCACCAGAATGCCCCCCTGGAAGGAAAGCATCGAGGCGGTGAAGATGATCTTGCCGCGGCCGCGCGCGAGCATCTCGCGCCCGAACTCGCGCGCCAGGATGAACGGGGCGCTCTGATTGACTTCAATCACCTGGTCCCACCATTCGTCAGGATGCTCGGCGGCCGGCTTGCGCTGGATCATCCCGGCGTTGTTGACGAGGATGTCGACCGGCGCCTCCCGCTCCTTGGCCTCCTTAACAAAACGGTAAAGATCGTGCCGGTCGGCGAAGTCGCACTGGTAGGCGCTGAAGCGGCGGCCGAGTGCGGCGATCAGGCGGCCGGTTTCGCCCCCCTCGGGGGCAAGGTTGCGGCTGACGCCGATGATGTCGGCCCCGGCTTCGGCCAGGGCCAACGCCAGCGCCTGGCCGATGCCGCGCGAGGCGCCGGTGACCACCGCCGTGCGGCCGGCGAGATCGAACTGATCGCGAACGGTTCCCATCACTGCAACTCCTCGATTTTGACGACATCCATGTCGTCGAAATCCTGATTCTCTCCCCCCATCCCCCAGATGAAGGCGTAAGCCGCCGAGCCGACTCCCGAGTGGATTGACCAACTCGGCGAGATGACCACCTGCCGGTCGCGGACGACGAGATGGCGCGTTTCGTCGGGCCGGCCCGTAAGGTGGAAGACCGCCGCGCCGGGCGGCAGGTCGAAATAACAATAGATTTCCGAGCGGCGTTCGTGGGTGTGCGGCGGCATGGTGTTCCAGACGCTCCCCTCGGCTAGATCGGTGAAGCCCATGACCAACTGGCAACTCTTGATGCCGGCGGGGTGGATATACTTGCGGATCGTGCGGACGTTGGCCTGCGCCGGCGAGCCGAGGCGGACGGGCGCGGCCTGGGCATGGGTGGCGTGGGTCGTGGGGTACGCCGCGGCGGCGGGGTAACTGAGAATATAGAAGACGGCGGGGCGGGCGGGATCGGCGCTGGTGAATGCGATCGCGCGGCTGCCGCGGCCGATGTAAAGGCAATCGCGATTGGCCATCGGGTAGGACTTGCCGTCGACGGCGATCGCGCCGGCCGCGCCGATGTTGATCACTCCGGCCTCGCGGCGCTGGGCGAAGTATTCGGCGGCGAGTTCCTTCGAGGCGGTCAGGGCAAGTGGCGCGGCAGTGGGCATGGCGCCGCCGACGATGGCGCGGTCGGTGTCGACATAGACGGTTCGCAGCGCCCCCGATTCAAACAGGTTTTCGATGAGCAGGTTTTCACGGTATTCGCGCGCGGTCATCCGGGCGAAACGCACGGGGTCGGCGATGTAACGGGTTTCCATAAGGTTCGTGTCCTTTTCGGGATGTATAATAACTAACCACGGAGACACGGAGACATGGTGAATTCAAAATACTTGGAAATGGCGTCAAGCAATTAAAGTGTCTTGCCTTGATATACCATAATATTTTGGTTTGAGCCCGTAGGCATTAAAACGAAATGTCATCCAGAATCAGAACCGCTCAATCGGCGGAGTCTTTTCCCTTTGCACCTTTGCGCCGTTGCGGTTTGTATTCTCCGTGTCACCGTGACTCCGTGGTTCCATTAAAATTGCATCCGGCGATTCATTTGGCTTCGACCTTCAGCGGGTGGGCCAGGCGCGCGGCGAAGTGGCGCAGGTAAGCCTCCCATGCGACCGCGTCGGCGAAGTCGTCGCTCTTGTCCCACCCGGCGCCGGCATAGTACGTCAGCGTCGCCTTGCCGCCGCGCGGCGTAGCCTCCAACAGCATGACGTTCTGGGCCATTCCTTTGAGCTGCGGGCCGGCCTCGCGCGCGAATCCTTCGACCTGGCGCGGGTCAGCCAGGATGGCCGTGCCGATGCTGCCATTACCGTTGGGATCGGGGTCTTCCCAATAGCACAGCAAGCCCGACTTTTCATCTTTGACGACCTTGCCCGTGCCGCGATTTTCGGCGAGGCCCACGCCAACGGTCAGCGGACTCTCGGTAGCGAGGACGCTTTCGATGCGATTTAGATTGGCGCCCGCGTCGAGCGAGACACGCTTGACTTCGGATACTTTGCCGGTGGGCGTATCCCACGGGGCATAAGTCAATTCGAAGGTGGTGCGCACGGGTCCGTTGGCCAATACCTTCCAGAAACATACTTTTTTCGAGCAAACCAGCATCTTGCCATCCCACACGCCCAGCCCGCCGCACCCGCGGCTGGGGCCGACCTTGTAGTTGTCGAGCCCCTCGCCGTGGTCTTCATGATACGTGCCCGCTTTATACCACCGATCAATCACCGGAACGCGGGTGCGCTTGGCCCACACGTCGATGCCGCTGCTGGAAAGGAAATCGGGGCTGTCGGAGGCTTCGAGCGCCGGACCGTAAATCCGGAAGGCGATCCGATCATTCTCCCATGCGAAATCATCGAGGCGCTCGGGGACGAAACGCCCGTAGGTCGTAAACGTCGGTGTCGGTTCGACGCGCTTTTTCACCAGAATAAACGAGAATGAACGCGTCTGGCCGGGCAGGAAGTCGGCTTGAAAAAGAAGCGCCTCGGGCCGGCCGCCGGCTTCGGTCACCTGCGACGGGATCCAGCGCGCGGCGACGCCGTCCATCACGGCGACCGTGGCCGGCGACGCGCCAGACAATTCTTTCACGACAACCGCCCAGTCCACCTCGATTGTCTCGCGCGGGCGGAGTTGATCCAGAACGCTGCGAACCTCGACCGTCGCTTGCGGACACTCCGCGGCCAATTGCATGCGATAAATTTCGCTGCCGGCCAACAGGAAGGCCCCGACGCCATAAGCTTCGGTTTTGGTTTCGTCGAATGTGTAGGGCGAGTCGCCGATGGGCTGGACGTGGGTGAGTTTGCCGTCGGGATCGACGCAATCGGCCAGCCCCGCCCAGGCGCGGCGCGCGGCCGGCTCGAAGCGTTCGCGTTCGAGCAGCCCCTGGTTGACGCCCCAGGCCAGCGCGTAACAGAAAAAACCGGTGCCGCTGGTTTCGCGCTTGGCGAAGTCGCCCGGATTGAGCAGGCTGGGGCTCCAGAAACCGTTGTCGAGTTGGATGGCGCGGATTTTCTCGGCCATCTCGCGGAATTGCGCCACGAACCGGCCGCGGGCGGGATGATCCGCCGGCAGGACCTGCAGCACACGCACCAGGCCGCCCATCACCCAGCCGTTGCCGCGGCTCCA
>JAMCWS010000041.1:3727-5433 GCA_023480605.1 bacterium | reverse complement strand
TGGACCGTCTGAACCAAATGGTCTGCCGCGACACCTCCAACGGCATGTTCGTGACGATGTTCCTCGGGCTGCTTGACCCCGTGCCGGGGACGATTCCCAAAAAGCAGCCGCCGGCCTCCAGCATCTGAACCGAGCCGTCGGAATGACAAAGCAGGGGGTGGACGTGACCGGCGTTGCAATAGACCAGGGTACGGCGCTCGGGGTCAAGCAGCCCGAGGAACATCGTCACGAACATGCCGTTGGAGGTGTCGCGGCAGACCATTTGGTTCAGACGGTCCATAACGTCGACCAGGCTGTTCTGGCGCAGGCCGCGCACCTCGACCTGCACGGCCGCGCGCACCGACGCCAGCAGGATGGCGGCGGGGATCCCCTTGCCCGAGACGTCGGCGATGGCCAGGATGTAACGCCCCCCCGGCAGGGGAATGACGTCGTAATAATCGCCGCCGACCATCTGGGCCGGCCGCGAAAGGCCGTGAATTGTGAAACCCGCCGGCGACGGCATCGCCTTGGGTAGCAGGTTTTCCTGGATGCCGCGGGCGATCTCTAGTTCGCGCTCCTGGGCGCGGCGCTCGAGCAGAATCGCGTGCAGACGCGAGTTGGCGATCGCCTGGGCCGCCTGGTTGGCGATGATGGTCACCAGTTTCAGGTCGCGGTCCTCGTAGTTCCCGTCGGTCTGGCGCCGGTCCATGTAGAGGATGCCGAGCATCTGGCTCGAATAGATCAGCGGCACGCAAATGGCCGACCGGATCCGCTGGATGACGATCGAATCGGAGGCGCTGAAGCGCACGTCGCGCGGCGCATCGGCCACAAGAAAGGCCGACTGGTTCTCGATGGCGCGGTCGATGATGCTGGTGGGGATGACGATCTCGTCGGCCGGATCGGCGCCGCGGCGGATCGCTTTGGGTAGCAGGATCTTATAGTGGTCGTCGTAGAGCAGGACGCCCACGCGGTCGGGCTTGAAATACTTGACGACCAACTCGACCACCCGGTTGAGCAGGTCGTCCAGATCGAGCACCGAACTGATTGTGTCGGCGACCTGGTAGAGAACCGACAGGATCCGCTCGCCCGGATCGCCCGCCATCGTGACCAGGTCGATCAATTCGCGCTCGTCACCCAGGTTCTCCTCACGGAGTTTCATCGCCTTCTGGGGCACGATCAGTCCTTCGTCGTCGAAGAGTTTCAGTCCGGTGACGGTGTCGGAGGCTTGCTCGCCCTGGCTTTCCAGTTCATAGGTGAAGACCGTCTGGCCGATCTGCACCCGGTCGCCGTGGTTGAGCGGCGCGTCTTCGGAAATCGGCCGGTCGTTCAGGAGGGTTTGGTTCTTGCTTTTGAGGTCGCGCACGAACCACTGGCCCTCGTTGTAGATAATCAGGGAATGGTTGCGCGACATGTGGGTGTCGATGACCTGGATGGTGTTGTCGGGCCCGCGGCCGATCGAAACAACCCGCTCGCGCAGAGGGAACACCATCCCCTTCTGGTCGCCGGTCTCGATGACCAGCCGACCAGGGGCGACGATGGTCGATTGCATTGTCAACGGCGCGCTTCCTTCTCCGTGCGCCCGGCGCGGACGCATCGGACTGGCGATAGGCGCCGGCCGATGCCTGTCACGGCAAATACCCGCACCGGGCCGGCAGCGGCCAACTCAGCTCACGGGTAGTGTAGGGTCGATCGCCCCCATTTGCAAGAGGGGATCACCCGCCGGGGTC
>JAMCWS010000041.1:0-3717 GCA_023480605.1 bacterium | reverse complement strand
AGTATAACCGATTTCTTCAGCAGCGGTTGTCATCAGATGACTCTGGTCTTTCACAGCAGGAGCAGATCGCTGTGATTCAGAAGCTGCTTGATGAGGCAGACGCTCACATGAAGCGGTGGGTATCGGAGCGAGATTCACGATGAAATCGTCCAACAAACCGGCTGCACCGAACGCCGGGGTCGCGTCTCGGTTCGCCGGTGAATAGAGTATATATCGGGCGGGCCGGATCGCGGCGCCGAACCCTAAATGCCAGGCCCGACGATCCGAACCCCCAGGGGCGCGAAGCAGATGCCGGCGATCTTCAGGTGTTGGATGCCCCAGGGAATGCCGATGATCGTGACGCAGTAAACAACCCCCAACAAGGCATGGGCGATCGCCAGCCACAGGCCGGCCAGCAGGAACCAGACGACGTTGGCCGCCATCGTGCCGAACACGCGCCGCTCCCCGACTGCCTCGCAAGGAACCACCCGCCGCCCGAACGGCCAGGCCACGAAGGCGGCGATCCGGAAGGCGCCGATGGCGAACGGGATACCGACGACGGTCACGAACATGAAGCAGCCGGCCAAAGCCCACGCCAGCGCGGCCGCGGCGCCGCCGAAAACAAACCAGAGGATATTGAGAAACAGAATCATGAGGTGGACGCGGCCGCCGCGGGTCTGGGATGCAAAACAATGTCTTTACGGCATGGAATTGCCGCATGGCCCTTAGAACCGCAATCCATGGCCGTAGAACTCCCACGGATTGTCGAGCCGCTGGCGCACCTGCTCGATCACCCGCTCGACGATCAACTTCACGGCCCGCGCGCCGAACTCGCGGTTCGCTTCGCGCAGGGGACGCTTGGTGCCCACGCCGATCAGCGGCGCCTGGGGATCGGCCGGCTGGGTGCTGAGGTCCACCAGGTCTGGTTCGAGTTCCAGCATCAGGCTGGTCTCCCAGAAGCCGGCATGATCGCCGGCGTCCGGGATGGCGTCGCGCACCAGTTCGTAGCCGCTGAAGGCCCATGCGATGGGGATAGCGGTGACGTCGCTGCCGCGCCAGCGCTGCTGATGAAAGGTGGCCGCTGCCGCCCGGGCGTGGTCGATCAGCGGGTAATGCCCGGCGCAGAGAACGATCACCTTGAAGCCCAGCGTCCGGCATTCGTTGAGCATGTGGACCAGCAGGGTCTGGTAGGCCGAGACCTGCTCGGCTGGGGTTCGCCGCATCTGGCCGGGCTGGAAATTGGCCGCCGGCCACCCCATGATTTCGGCAATGGCGTCGCGGTGGCGCTCGGAGCTTTCGAGCAGCGCCTCGTCGCGACATTCGCCGTAATAGAGAGGCGGAAATACCAGCCCCCCTCCGGCCTGCGCGCACCGAATGCAGAGCTGGTGGGCCTTGAGCGTATCCAGCCCGACAGGATTGTGCAGGCCGTGCCACTCGATCGTGCCGACGGGGACGTAGGCCACGGGGTCCGCCTCGCGGGCGTCGCGGATCATCGCCGGCCGTAACCGTTCATATCGAACTTCCCTGGCCATCTTTAATCCTCCCGGGCGCGATCGCCGCCGCGCCATGGCGGGCGTGATACCTCTCCTGCGATGAAACCAATTCACTTTTTCACAAACTAATTTGTCCCCATCGAACTGTCCAGCATTTTTTTTGCTTTCCGGCCATCCGGCACATCGTGAATATGTGGAAAAAAGGTTGCGATGGCTCCCGGAGAATCATCCTTCCCCGCCAACCGAAGATGCGCCCGCCCGCCCGGACCGGCGATCGCTGCGGGTTCAAGTCGAGCGCGCAAACTGCCGATACGAAAACGTCGAGGCGACGGGCAGCCGATTCGCCCGACCCGACCTATGCTCCCGGCGCATCCCGCCGGCGGCCCCCGCGACGCGGGTCGCCAAACCGCGCGCCGACGGCCTTTACCGGGCAACTCGAGATGGCCTCTTCCTCCGCACCGCTATCCGCCACCGACACCCCGACCGAGCGCCCGGCCGACGGGGGCGGGCCCGCCTCGGGCCGCCGCGATGAGCGCTGGCAGGTGCGTCTGGTGGTCACCGTGCCCGCGCTGTTGATTCTCTTCATCCTGGCCTACGGACTGGTTTCTTACCTGTCGTTCAGCCAGTATTGGCCCGACCTGGCGGAAACGGGGGCTCTGGAAATTTCCGGCCGCCTGTTGCGCGTCCATCTGATGGCCATGCTCGTGCTGTCGGTATTGGCCCTGACGGCCGGACTGGCCCTGACCTGGTCGATCCTCCGCCCGATCCGGGCGATCGCTCGCACGGCGGAAATGGTCGCCCGCGGCCGGCTCGATCGCCTGGCGCCGCGACTGCCCGCCTCGCGCGAACTCGATGAATTCTCCCAAACTTTCAATACGATGGTCGAACGCGTCAGCCGCACGATCTCCGAGCGTAACCGCGGACTGGTTGAGGGCATCCCGATCGGCATCGTGACGACCGACATGGACGGGCGCATCAACGCCCTCAATCCCCTCGCGGCTCAGATGCTGGGCGTCGAGGCCGGCGATGTCGTCGGACGGACCATCGGCGAGTTGGGCGAGCGGTTGCCCGGGGTCGCGCGGGCGATGATGGCCCAACTGGCAGGCGGGCCGGCCGGCGGCGCCCCGATCATGAGGGACGAACAGCCGGCCGAAAGCGGCGACGGGGCGGGCGCCCTGAGCATCTCCGCCGCGACCATGCGCAACTCCGAGACGGCGCCGCTGGGGGCGGTCTTCACGCTGCGCGAAACGGCCCAAGTCCGCGACCTTTCGGCGCATCTGAGCCAGACCGACCAACTGGCCATGCTCGGCGCATTCGCCCTGGGCCTGGCCCATCAATTGCGCAATCCCCTCGGGGCGGTCAAGGGCATAAGCCAGTTGCTCGCGACGCAACCGGGCCTGCCCGCCGACGTCGCCCCTTACCTCGAACGCATGGGGCGCGAAGTGGACCGGGCCGACAAGGTGGTCGCCGAACTGCTCGACCTGGCCCACCAACCGGCCATCCTGGCCACTCCGACACCGATCGAAGAGGTGGTGGAGCAGGCCGTAGCGAAAGCGCGCCGCGGTTTGACCGAAAGCAAGGTCGGGGCGGTGCGACTGGTCAGAGATCTGGCCCCGATGGCGGCGCCGACCATCCAGGGGGAACGTCTGAGCGACGCCTTCGCGCAAGTCATCCGCAACGCCTACCAGGCCACGCCGCCCGGCGGCACGATCCACATCCACAGCCGTCTCCACGCCAACGGCCGCCGCCAACGCTGGGAAGTGTGCATCGAAAATAACGGCTCGACGATCGGACCCGGCAACCGCGAGCGGATTTTCGAGCCATTCTTCACCACCCGGGAACGAGCCACCGGCCTGGGATTGACACTCGCCCGGCAGATCGTCACCCAGAACGGCGGCCGCCTGGAGGCGCGCGAAAGCGACGGGACGGTCGCGTTCGTGGCCACGTTCGAATCGCCCGCGGCCGATCCGGAACCGGCCGGACAACGGGAAGGTTGAGGAGCACATGAAAGAAAACGGACATCGGGTGCTCATCACCGACGACGAGGAAAGCCTGCGCTTCGTGCTCAGGGAAATCCTGTCGCGCGAAGGCTGCCAGGTCGACGAGGCCGAAGACGGGCGCGAGGCGGTGGACAAGGCCCTGGCCAACGGTTATGACCTTTATCTGCTCGACATGAAAATGCCCCGCCTGAGCGGCCTGGATGCGTTGCGCGAAATCCGCGCGGCCTAGCCCGACGCGCTGGCCA
>JAMCWS010000011.1:1160-5475 GCA_023480605.1 bacterium | reverse complement strand
CCGGGATCGGCTCCCCCGCAGGCGAAATCAACGTAACGATACATGTTGTCGTAGTTGTCCATGTAGCCCCAATTGCCGCCGGCGGCCTCGTGGGCCGTCTCATTGGCGTCGTAAAAGGCCTTCATCGGCACGGCCGACGGTCCGTAATAGCGTGCGAAATAATCGGCCTCGAAAGGCCCGAGATCAAGTTTGGGATCCCACAACGCCCGGGCGGTCGCATACTGGCCGAGGGCCTTGACCCACCAACCCCCGCCTCCATGGAAATTCTCGACGCCGGTGAACCCCGAATCGACCAGGTTGCGGACCGTCTGGGTCAGACTGGGCTGGGGGAGGAGGTGATATCCGGTGAGGATGCAGCGTGTCCAGCGGCCGAAGAGATAAAGCGGATTGTCCCGGCCGTGGGCGTCGAGCCAGACGCGCCAGGCGGTCGGCCCCTTGGGGAAGGGGTCGTGGAATTTGCGGTAGATGTCGGGCATGACGGCGAACAAGGGATGCAGGGCGAGGTCTTCGGCCGGCGGCGCCGCGCAGCCGCCGTAGCCCAGCAGGATCGAGGGGATCCGTTTGCCGCGGATGGGCGAGGCGGGCCGCGCGGCCGCGGGCTCGAGCGCCTCGGCCACCTGGCAGTAGAACTTGACCGCGCGCAGTGAGACGCTGAATTGCGCGCACACCGGGCATTCGCACCAACTCGGGCCGCCGCCGTCGGGGGGCCAGGCCGACCA
Source organism: bacterium (assembly GCA_023480605.1). GTDB lineage: Bacteria > Sumerlaeota > Sumerlaeia > MVZB01 > MVZB01 > JAMCWS01. The sequence goes on along the minus strand of JAMCWS010000011.1, from coordinate 4,756 downwards.
GATGTCGAATTCGGGGTTGGCCCGAGAAAAGGCGACGACGTGCCTGAGGAAGGCCGTCATCGCCTCGGGATTGGTGGTGCAGAAGTAGGTGCGGCTCCACTGCCGGACGCGGTGGCGCTTACCCTGCCAGAAAGTGCCCCAGTGGTCGTTGGCCGGCCAGCCGGGCGTTTCGTCGTTGAGGAACGGCGTCCAGAAGTGGCCGCCCAGCCCCAGCAGCAGACCGCGTTTCTTGACTTCGGGGACGATCGAGCGCACCAGGTCCCAGTTTTCAGGCAGAATGTGGATGCCGCCGGCCGAACCTTCAGTCATGACGACGTTGTAGCGATTCTTCGCCATCCAGTCGATCTGGCGCGCCGCCATAACGAGTTGGTTGCGCAGCCATTCGCTCTCGCTTTCGGGGCGGATCATCGTCTCCCACGCCACCACGCCGGGGTCGGAGCGGCAGGGATCGGAGCAGAGGATGACCATGTCGCGGTAGGGCATGGCCGGGCGGCGGTAGGCGTCGATGCCCTGGGCGAGAGCGGCAGCCACGCGCGCGAGGGGCGCCCGAGGCACCACTTCGTCGCCCGGGTCGGGGTAGAACCAACGGCAACCGAGCCGGTTTTCCAGGAAATCGTAAACGGCGTAGAGCGTGCCCCGCCCGCCGGCGCCCGAGAGGATGAGCGCGCCGGGGCGGGTGGCGACAACGTATTCATCGTCGGGGCGGCCGGCCAGGCGGGGATCGAGCCGGTTGCCGACGCGCATGATCGTGGCGCCGGCGGCGGGGGGTGCCGAGGTGATTTCGATCGCCACGCCCGTGATTCGGCCCAGGTACTTGCGCAATTCACGGGCCGCGAAACGCTCGGTCTGGCCGGCGCCGTCGGGCAGCACGATCGCCCAGCCGGGCGCGGGGGTCAGGGGGGATGCCGGCGCCGGCGCATCCAGGTCGTAGCGGACGCCCGGCGCGGCGGATTTGCGATACCAGGCGCCGGTATTCCAATCTTCGGGGACGTCGAGACGAGTGGCGTCCAGCCATTGGTATGAAGGAGTGGTCATCGGATCCTCCGCGGCGGGACGGGGAGGCGCGGCGGCGGCGACCCGCGGGCCCCGCTCCGGGCCGGCCGGCATCAGGCAAACGAAGGCCAGCATGACGACGCGCGGCCAGTGGATGGACATGGTGCCGAAGCGGCGCATGGGGCATCGTTCCCTTCGGGTGAACATACGGTTATTTACTCCTGACCGTGGCGAATTGGCGACGGATTGTCAACAGTAAAGCCGCTGGCTCATTGGTTGGATCCCCGGCCTTGATGTTCGCGCCAGCGCGCGAAATCGTGCTCGCAACCATATCGTTTTCGTAATCGAGAACACGTTTCGTTTTCCGTTTCATGGTTGCTCCGGGGGAATAGCATGTTTACGAATCCGCGCCCGCGCACGATCACGGTCACGACCAGGATCGCGATGGCGAATGGGGTTGCGGGGAGCGGTTCCCGGGTCGGGCGCCATCTGCCTGCTTGACTACGGCGGCGGTCTTCGAGAGAATCCGGGCCGTTTATATGTAACGTAAAACGGGCAACGAAAAATGCAGTCGCCGGGGTAAATCAACTCATCCACCCAACGAAACTGGTTTTAAAAAAAATCCCATTCCACGGGGGCGTGGATTCATTGATCAGTCAGAGCAAGGAACATCCAGGATGAAACATGATTCGCCGATGCGCGGTAAAAACTTCCTCGTAGTCGTCGATGGCGATCCTGATCGGCGGCGCAAACAGGCGGCCCGGCTGCGGCGGCTGGTCCGGGCCGAGGGATGCAGCGTCGTCACTTGCGCCAGCGCCCGCGAAGCGATCGAGCGGCTGGCACGGGCCACCGATGGGGAAGGAGACCGCGGCCCGGATCGGTATCGCGACCTCATCGACCTGATACCCGACGGTCTTCTGGTCCGCGATCCCGACGGAGTGATTCTCTACGCCAACCGGGCCTGCTGCGACCGGATGGGCTTTGCGCCTGAGGAAATGATCGGCCGCCCGATTCAGGATTTCCTTCCGCCGCGCGCGCCGGTAGACCTGGCGGAAAACAATCGCCGGTTGGCGGCCGAAAGGGCCATCCGATTCGAAACCGGAGTCGGAACGCGTGACGGCACGCCCTTCGCCGGCGAAATCATGGAACAGGCCATCGAGTGGAACGGGCGGCCGGCCGTGTTGTGCGTCGGACGCGACATCAGCCGGCAAAAGGCCACCGAAACGGCCCTGCGTCAGAGCGAGGAGCGCTTCCGGTCGCTCGTGCAGGCTTCGCCCCTCGCGGTCCATATGCTCGACCTTGAAGGCCGGATCGTGTTCTGGAACAAGGCTTCCGAGCGGATGTTCGGGTGGACGGCGGAGGAAGTCCAGGGCGGCCCGATGCCGATCGTGCCCGAAGAACGGCTCGCGGAGCACGTGGCCCTGCGCCGTAAAATTCTGGCGGGAGGGCGGGTCTCCGGCGTGCGCCTGCGGCGGCGGCGCAAGGACGGTTCGGAGATCGACATCAGCCTGCACACGGCCCTCATGCACGACGACCAGGACCGGCCCAGCGGCATCATGGGCGTGATCATGGACCTTACCGAGCGCAAGCAAATCGAGGAGCGGCTGCGTCACAAGCAGAAAATGGAAGCCATCGGCCAACTCGCCGGCGGCATCGCCCACGACTTCAACAACCTGCTGACCGGCATTCTCGGCTACGCCAATCTGCTCAAGATCGAATCTCAACCCGGCGTGCCGGTGCACGAGGCGGCCGTGACGATCGAGCAGGCGGCCAACCGGGCCTCCCAGCTCATCCGCCAGTTGATGAGATTGTCGCGGCGCGACCGGGTGGCCAGCCGACAAATCGATCTGAATGACATCGCCCGCGAAGGCTCGAGCCTGCTGGAGCACGCGTTCGACAAGAACATCACGATCCGCCTGCGGCTCGATGGCCGGCCGGTGCCGGTCCTGGGCGACGCCAGCCAGATGCAACAAGTGCTGCTCAACCTGGCCGTGAATGCCCGCGACGCCATGCCCGAGGGCGGCCTGCTGACAATCGGCACGGGCCGCCGGCGTTTCGAGGGCGAAACCGACCCGGAGATGGACGACCCGGCGCCGGGCGATTACGTCTGGCTCAGCGTGACCGACAACGGCTGCGGCATCGCGCCCGAATTGCTCGATCGCATCTTCGAGCCGTTCTTCACCACCAAGGAGCGCGGCAAAGGGGCGGGGATGGGGCTGTCGACGGTTTATGGCATCGTCCGCAACCACGGGGGATGCGTGCGCGTGGAGAGCACGCCGGACCGGGGCTCGACGTTTTGCGTTTATCTGCCGCTGGCCGCGCCGGTGGGCGCCGTCGAGGCGGCCGGGGAGAACAGCGCGCCCATCGCCGGCAAGGGGCGCGTCCTATTGGTCGACGACGAAAAAGTAATTCGCGATCTTGTGTCCGGCATGCTCCGCAAACTGGGTTACGAGGTTGTGACCGCCGAGGACGGGCTGGACGGACTGGAGCGATTCCAGGCCGATGAGAGACGCTTCGACCTGGTCATCCTCGACCTTGTCATGCCCCGCATGAACGGGCGCGATTGCTACAAGGCAATGCGGCGCGATGCGCCGGATGTGCGT
>JAMCWS010000011.1:0-1150 GCA_023480605.1 bacterium | reverse complement strand
AGGCCAGGCCCGCCAGTTGGTCGCCGAGGGCGTGCGCGGAATCCTGCAAAAACCTTACAATATCCAGGCGCTTTCGGAAGCCGTGGTCAAGGCCCTCCACTCCTGACCCGCGCCGCCATGCCGCGGCCGGGTTGCCGGCTTGTGGGTGGGGGCCGGGAATGGTAAAATAATGAGCGCGGTACGGTGGCAGGCGATGGAGAACGTGAAACGGGACGCGCTCCGGTCCACGCCCGCCGCGGATTCACTCAGGGAAAGGAAAACGGCCATGGCAACGCCATTGGTGGACCAGGTGCTCGACGGGGCGGCCACCGACGAGGCGCTCGCCCGGCTCGCGGGCTGGCGTCGCGAAGGTAAAACCATCCACAAAGTTTACAAGTTCGGGTCGTTTATGGAATCGGTCGAGTTCGTCAACCGCGTCGCGAAGGCGGCCGAGGCGATGGACCATCATCCCGATATCACCATTTCATACGACGAGGTGGGGATGACTCTCTCAACGCATAAACACGACGCCGTCACCCAGGCCGATATCGCCCTGGCCCGGCGGATCGAGGAAGCGGCCTGAAACGCTCCGGCGCGGGGGGCAACCGCGGCCGGAGCCGAGAATGAAATTTACAAGACGCGTTCCATTCCCTACATTGGCTGGCGATGTCAAACCGACTCGCCGCGAGGGAATGAACGCCGTGATGCCGCCGGCCGCACTCCCATCGTCCTCACCAACCGGCCTGCTCGCCATGCGCGGGATCGGCAAGGCGTTCGCGGGCGTGCGCGCCCTCGATGGGGTGGATTTCGACCTGCGGGCGGGCGAAGTGCACGTGCTGGCGGGGGAAAACGGTGCCGGAAAATCGACCCTTATCAAGATCCTGGGCGGCGCGCACACCGACTATGAAGGCCGCATCGAGCTCGACGGCCGCCCCGTCCGATTTCGGTCGCCCCAGGATGCCGCCGCCCACGGCATCGCCGTCATTCACCAGGAATTGTCGCTCGTGCCGGCGATGAGCGTCGCCGACAACATCTTCCTGGCGCGCGAACGCGCCGGGCGGTTGGGCGGGGTGCGCGCGGGCGAGATCGTCGGGCTGGCGGGGCTGCAGGGGTCGGGCGCCAGCGATTTGCTGGCGGCGTTGTTCGGCGTGTATGGCGACGCCCCCCGCGG
>JAMCWS010000219.1 GCA_023480605.1 bacterium | reverse complement strand
AAGTTCGTCGGCATTTATTATTTTGTCGATGGCCGCCTGCTTTACCAGTGCCTCGACGAACTGATCGAGTCGGGCGCCACCACCAAGGGCGAATATCAACTGACCGACGCGCTGCAGAAGATGCTTGAACGCGGCGCGCGGATGAAGCCCTTCGTCATCGACGACTGGTATGACTGCGGTAAGCCCGAGACGCTGCTGGCAACCAACCGCGTCCTGCTGGCGCGGCGCAACTCGACCATGGAAGCCATCAAGGCCCACAATTTCAAAGGTTCGCTCATCAAGCCCCCCGTGTCGATCGGCCACCAGGTCACCATCGAGGAATCCATCGTCGGCCCTTATGTGACCGTGGCCGACGGCGTGACCATCCGCCACTCGATCATCCGCAACTCGATCCTTTCGCGCGATGCCACGGTCGAGAACATGCTGCTCGACGGGTCGATCATCGCCGACAACGCCAAAGCGTCGGGCCAATCCTACACGCTCAACGTCGGCGACTCGTCCGAAATCCGTCTTGGCTGAATCCAGCTCGCCATGATCGCCGGTGATATCGAGAAATCCGTTCAACCGGATTGAGCGCGTTCGGATTCGTCGTTCCCTCGTTATGATGGTTTTGGACGATCTCACCTGTGTTTGCCCGAACCGGTGCTGCGCAACGGGATCGCCGGATCGCCGTTGGCACAGGACAGTCGGCGGTCCAACTGGTCACGCGGGCGCCCGATATCGATTGATGGACCGGGAAAGCTCGTGATAATTTCGATTTGGGGATGCATCGAGCGGGGGACGAGGAAAACTTCATGGCCTTCAGTCTCGACCAGTTTTACCGCCTCAACCGGCGCGCGCTCATCTGGATCATCCTGCTGGGGCTTCTTTACCTGCTGCGCGACTTTTTCGGCTTGATTTTCCTGACCTTCGTGTTGGCCTTTTTCGCGGCGCCGCTGGCCGCCTTCGGCCAGCGCTACCTGCGCATGACGCGTCGCATATCGATCATCGTCGTCTATGGGCTTTTCCTGATGGGGATCGTGTTGTTCGCCACGTTCGTCACGCCGCGCGTCCTTGGCGAAGCGGACGTGCTGCGCGGCAACCTGGGCCAGATCGAGGCCAAACTGCTCGACCTCAAGAAGAACCTTGTCGCCCAGTATCCGTCGCTCGATCCGCTGATCATGGGCTACCTGCGCGCCGGCCTGCCCCGGGCCTCGGTGAAAGAGGGGCGGATGGCGGCGGATACGGCCGTCCCCGGCAGCGACGCCGGACCGCTCGACGACGAGCAGTTGATCCGGATTTACATGAACCAGCAGGCCGGCCAGCTCCGCGAGCACCTGCCGACACTGGCCAGGATGCTGTGGCAGGGCTCGGTGACGATGATGCTGGCGCTGCTGTTCAGTTTCCTGATTTCGCTCGACACGATTCGCCTGGGCCAGGAAGTCCAGAGCCTGCGCGCCTCGCGCCTGCGCGACTTTTACGAACAGACGGCCCAGCCGGTGGTGCGCTTCGCCTATGTGGTCGGGCGCGCGCTCCAGGCGCAGGCCGTCATCGCCATCGTCAACACCGCCCTGACGCTGGCCGGGCTGTTGGTCCTCGGCATCCCATCGATCGCCATGCTGGCCCTGATCGTCTTTATATGCAGCTTCATACCCGTGCTGGGGGTGTTTATATCGACCCTGCCCATCCTGCTGGTGGCCCTCAATGCCGGCGGCCTGGGCAAGGCCGTTGCCGTGGTCGTGCTCGTGATCCTCGTCCACCTGATCGAGGCTTATCTGCTCAATCCGCTGATTTACGGCAAACATCTCAAACTCAATCCGGTGGTGGTCCTGATGATTCTTTTCGTCGGCCACCACGCCTTCGGCGTCTGGGGAATGCTGCTGGGCGTGCCGGTGGCTTATTATTTCATTCATGACGTGTTCGGCGTGCCGGTCTGGGACGAGAACCGCCTGAGCGCCGACAAACGGCCGGCCGAAGAAGAACCGGCCGCCCGGCCCAAAGCGCTGCGCAAATGAGCGGCGGTCGGGGCGGCGGCCCGGCGGCCACGCCGGCGCGCCGCGGGACGGCGCGATGACGGCTGAAAATAAACCGGCCTGTCCCCCGCCGGGGGGAACAGGCCGGTTTTAATTGAACGAGAACGCCGCGCGATGGCGAATCCCGTCACGATTGGGGAGCGGGCGCTCGCCCGGTCGTGTGGGGAGCGGCGGCGGCGGCAGTGGCGACGGGAGCGGTGCGGGTGCGATCACTCCGCAGGCGCGGATGGCCTGGACGCCCGGCGCCCGTGGGCTTTATTCCCCGTCGTCGCCGATGGCTTCGACCGGGCAGCCTTCCATCGCGTCGACGCAGTTCTGCTGTTCTTCATCGTTGGACGGCTGCTTGTTGACGAACGAGTAGCCGCCGTCTTCGTTGCGCGCGAAGTTGTCGGGCGCGGTCGCCCGGCAGGCATCGCAGTCGATGCAGGTGTCGTCGACATAAAATTTGCCGGGCGCGTTGTCCGGATATTTCGCATCCTTATTGGCCATGAGAGGTCTCTCCTCCGTGTCGTTGCGGCGCGTGGCGCCGGATTTTCGGTCTTTCCAGGCGAATGGGCTGTTTCGCGTACCCCTGAAAAAGCATCTCGCAACAGTTATCTAGCACATCATAAAACCATGGTAAAGTGGAAAGGTCGGCACTTGCGCGATCCCCATTGGCCGCGCACCGCATTTTCGTTTAAAACAGCAGCCGGGAATGGTAATTTCCTTCCTTTGGGGTTCAAGGTTGCCCCGCAAACGTTTGGCCATCACGACCGAGGAATCGACCCCGACGATGATCCCGCCCACCGAAGTCCGCACCCGCGTCGCTCCCTCGCCCACCGGCGACCCCCATATCGGCACGGCTTATCAACTGCTGTTCGATTATGCCTTCGCCCGGCGTCACGGGGGCAAGTGCATCCTGCGCATCGAGGACACCGACCAGGCGCGCTCGACCCGCGAAAGCGAAGCGGCCATCTTCGAGGCGTTGCGCTGGATCGGCCTGGAGTGGGACGAAGGCCCCGACGTGGGCGGCCCCTTCGGCCCCTACCGGCAGAGCGAGCGCACCGAAATCTACCGCGACCATTGCAAAATCCTTGTTGAGCGGGGCCACGCTTACCCCTGCTTCTGCACGCCGGAAGAGCTCGAGGCGCTGCGCCGCCAAGCGGGGGAAGGCGACACCCCCGGCCGCAATCCCTGCGCCGCGATCCCGCCCGCCGAGGCGGCCCGGCGCATCGCCGTCGGCCAGCCGCGCGTCATCCGCATGCGGGTTCCGGCCGAAGGCGATTGCGCCATGCGGGACATGCTGCGCGGCACGATCGTCATCCCCTGGAAGACCGTCGACGAACAGGTGCTCTTGAAATCCGACGGTTTCCCGACCTATCACCTGGCCAACGTCGTCGACGATCACTTGATGCGCATCAGCCATGTCATCCGCGGCGAGGAATGGATCTCCTCGACGCCCAAGCACCTGCTGCTTTACGAATATTTCGGCTGGGAGCCGCCCGTCTTTTGCCACCTGCCGCTCCTGCGCAACCCCGACAAGTCGAAACTCTCCAAGCGTAAAAATCCCACCAGCATCGCCTATTACCGGCGGGCCGGCTTTCTGCCCGAGGCGCTGCTCAACTACCTGGGCCTCATGGGTTACATCCCGCCCGACGGGCGCGAGATGTTCACTCTGGCCGAAATGATCGGGACGTTCGACATCACGCGGGTCGCTCATGGCTCATGTCTCCCTTCGTGCGCCGGTAGCCGCTCGTGTTGTTGGATAGCAGGGGGCTCGGCCCGGGTCGGTGGGTTTCGCTTAAGGAGGACTTCGCATGCGCGAGACGATGGACGAGGCCGCTCTGCTCGCGCGCCTCAAGGACTGGCTGCTCAACGACCAGACCTGGCTGCGAATCCTGCCGCTGGCCCGGCCACGGATGGAAAAACTCAGCGACCTGGTGCCGATGGCGGCCTACCTGTTCGCCGACCGACTGACATACGATCCGGCGACGCTCGTTACTGGCAAGCTGGACGGTGAACGCACGGCCGTCCTTCTTAAGATCGCCCAGTGGGAACTGGAGAAGCTGCGCCAGTGGAACAAGGACCGGCTCCAGGAAGTTTTCAACGCGATGGCCGGGAAAGAGGGGTTGAAACTGCGCGAATTGGTGGCGCCTTTCTATGTCGCGATCTCCGGCGACCCCTCGGCCCTGCCGCTGTTCGACAGCATGGAGATCCTCGGCAGCGACCTGACGCGCCGGCGCCTGCAATACGCGCTCGAAGCGCTCGAGGGCGCCGGCTTCCCCATCTCTGCCAAGAAATTCAAGAAACTCGAAGGCGAATACCGGGAGCGTTACGGATGAGCCACCCAGCCCATGGGCTTCCGGTTCGCGAGCGCGAAATGGGGGTGATGCGAACCGATGGCGGCGGACCGCCGGCGCGCCGCTGTCTCGTTCCCCTCGCCGCTGTCCTCATTTCACTCTGCACGGGGGCGACTTATTCTTGGTCGGTCTTCGTCGGGCCGCTCAAGGGATGGACGGGACTCGACCAGGGGGCCGTGCAATTGCCGTTCACGCTCTTCTACATCGCCTTCCCGGCGACGCTGATCTTCGCCGACGCCGTCGTACGGCGCATCGGACCGCGGCCGGCCGCGCTGGCGGGGGGCGTCGTCTTCGGCGGCGGCTGGATGCTGGCGGGTCTGGGCGGGCGGCATTTCGCCTTCACGGCCTTGGGGGTGGGGGTGCTCGGCGGCGTGGGCGTCGGGCTGGTCTACATCGTGCCGATCGCCATCTGCATTCTCTGGTTCCCGCGCAACAAGGGTCTGGTGACCGGCATCGCCGTGGCCGGTTTCGGTGGCGGGGCGGCGCTGGTGGCCAACATCGCCGAGCGCCTGATCCACGCCGACGGGGCCACGCCCTTCAGCGCCTTCGGCTGGCTGGGGGCCGCTTTTGCCGTGCTGATCGGCCTGGGGTCGCTGGCGATGGCCTATCCGCCCGGCATGGATGGCCGCCACGCGCAGCCGCTAGCCTGGCGAACCGTGCTGGGTGAGCCGGCCTTCCGGATGCTCTACCTGGCCATGCTCGCCGGCCTGGCCGCCGGATTCGCCGTCAATTCGAACATCAAGCAGCTTTACGTGGGGGCACGCGGTGGCGATGCTCTGTCTATCGCCGCGATCGAAAGAGCCGGCCTCAAGGCCGTCGTCCTGTTCGCCGTGGCGAATGCGGCGGGACGGTTGGCATGGGGCTGGTTGTTCGACCATGTGCGGCCGGCCGCGGCCTTGCGCGCCAACCTGGCGGCGCAGGCGCTTCTGTTCGCCGCCGCGCTCTGGCTGCTGCGCTCGCCCGGGGGGCTGATGGCCTTCGCGGCGCTGGCGGGCTTCAACTACGGCGGCGTGCTGGTGCTTTATGCCTCAACGACGGCCAGCCGCTGGGGCGCGGCGCGTGTCGGCCAGATTTACGGCTGGATGTTCACGGCCAACATTCCAGCTTCCGCGGCGCCGATCCTGGCCGGCAAGG
>JAMCWS010000418.1 GCA_023480605.1 bacterium | reverse complement strand
AACAAGTATCCCGACGAAGCGTATCACGGCGGCGACGCGGCCGCGCTCAAGCCGCCGATGCTGCTCAGCCACTACCGGCTCGACATGGCCTCGGCCTGCATGGGCACCGGCTACGTCGGCAAGCGCATCGCCCGCTCGTTTGGCGCGCCGGAATTGCTCCATTACCCCGGCCGCGACAAGCAGTTCCAGCGCTACGCGATGACGTTTCCGATCGATTACGACGAGTATCACCGTGGCGAGAACAACATTCGGGGCTGGCTCGGTCGGCCGCTCGGTCCGCCCGAGCGCGTCACGACCCACCTCGGCCCGGTGATCTGGCGCTTCGGCCAAAAGACGCCGTTGCCGACCATCGAGACGAAAGCCACGCCGTGGCAGGCCGCACCGCCCGCGCGAACCGACGGCGACGGCCTCAGGTTTGCCGTGACCGACGTCGGCCTGTGGCGCTCGCTCAGTGATTCGTTCAGTCTTCTGGCCGACCTGCCCCTTTCCGGCATCCAATTGCGGACGCACCAGGAATACACGATCCGTTTCCGGGCAAAGGGCACGAGTCCGTTCACCGCCGTCGATCCGCGCTACCGCGCCATCCCGTGCAACCTGATGGTGCGGCTCAAGGTCGACGGCCGGCTGGTCACCCCCGAGGACGAAGCCGCCGGCGACCTGCCGACCGGTTATATCCAGGAGTTCCTCGTTTTCGAGGACGAACGCGAGTGCATCCTGACTCTCATCGCCCCGGCCGACGGCGCTGGCAGCCTCCAGATATGTCTCAGCGAGAACCTGGGCGAGATCGAGCTGCACGGCCTGGAAATCCGCGAAGGCTGTGCCGATGTCATGACCCGCCGCTTCGAACACGGCCTGGTGCTCCTCAATGGCGCCAATTACAAAGCCGTCGATATCCCCGTCGCCCGCCTCTTCCCCGGCGAACGCTACCGACGGCTCCAAGGCAAACAGGACCCGATCCACAACAATGGCGAACCCGTCGGCGGAAGTCTCCACCTCGACCCACGAGACGGCATATTCCTCGTTCGCATTTGATCGGAAAACCGAAAGGCATCCAATTACTTGCCTCGCGAGCCGAAAGCTCTAGCGTCTGATATGTGTGAATTGCCGGCCTGCCGCCAGGCGGACCGACAGTCGTCGCGCGCTGGCGCGCTGAACGATGCTCGCCGGTCGGTGATGTGACATACGCTTTCCGTTTTTGGCTGAATTCGCTCGCGGTCGATATCGAGTGTGCCGTGATACGCTTCGTCGGGATGTCGTTGGGGGGCGTCGCGGGAAGCGAGCGTCCCCGGCTGGTTGCGCTGCTTTAATGAACGCGCGAAGATCTGGGAACGGACAAGACTAGGGCCTGTTAACGCTAGAGTTGGATAAAAACCAATATCTCATCGCAGCCGTCCCTCGCGGGACTCGGTTTTCGCCGTTTTCACGGATCCCGCCATTGTCATGGCGGGCTGAAGGCATCCGTCCCTGGCGGGACTCAACTTTCGATTACTTGCAGGTCTCTGAAAATGCAGGCTTTATAGTGTTAACAGGTCCTAGTTCTGCGACCCTCACCATGGGTCAGCCCGAGTGATTGCCATATTTGTCTGTTTTCCTCCAAAAAATGTGGTAGATGTCATCATCCCATATTTCACAGATGGAAAAAAACTGTATGGTATGATTCTATGTAGATCCTGGTCTACTTCGTCTCCGCCGTGCGCCTGATGGATTGTTGTCCATTCCGGCCCGGCAGCTACGGGCGGCCCTTCGCAACGATGGCCGGCAAGGCGAGTGCTCCCAATCGGCTCTTGTAAGCCTAGCCGGGTCGTTCATCGGACGACATCCCGGGCGGTCATTACGGCCGGATCGACGCGGCGGAATTACGGACGGTATCGGACCCGCGGTTTGAGATACGGTGGCGGGTTGGGGGCAAGATCCGGCGATTGCGGCGGAAGCCAGCAATTATTTACGGATATACCCTTGCTTCAGGCGACCGTATTGATTTTGGGGCCAGCCATTCCGGTCCTACCATCCGGTGCGGTAGGAGCGTTTGAGTAGTTTTTGCGCCGCGCGCGAATTCGTCACCTTCAGACGGGCCGAATTCCAATGCAACTCCTCGCCGGGCCGCCGGACGGCAACCGTGCCCAAAATAATCGCCTCCGCCATCGGGCCGGTCTGGACGAAATGCGATTCCGTCATTTCACCCCCCATGCAGGCGTCAAGGAAATGATGGTAATGATTCCGGGGCTGTAAAACGGGACGCGGATAATCCCTGAATTTGTCCTTGGGCAGGAGCATCGCGCCGGAGCCCGAGGGCAGAAGCAGGGCGCCATCCGTGCCGATCACCAGGGATCCCTCGGTCGGGAACCGTTGGAATCCGCCCTGGCGCGCGATCGCCTGCGCTTCCTCGGGGGGGTAAAACTCGCCGTCAAACCATTCGATCGTGAATTCTTTCCCGCCCGATTTCTCGTTGCCCGGGAAAACCCACGTGATGTGATTCGACTGCGGCCAGGTATCGGCCCGCCGGGCCGGAGAGTTGCGCCAGGATTCCTGAACCTCCGCCACCACCGAAATCGGCGCCGTCAGGCCCAGTCCCTTCCATACCGAGTCGAAGATGTGGCAACCGATGTCGCCGGACCAGCCGGTGCCGAAATCCTGCCATGAACGCCACGTCATGGGATGGTAAATATCGGGCGCGAACGGCCGCTCGGGCGCCGTGCCCAACCACAAATCCCACGCCAGCGTGGCGGGGGGTTCCGTACCCTGGGCCGGCCGCGGGCCGGTCAGCCGAAGGTGTTCCACCCCTGGCCGGTTGGCCGATAGGATCACCTTTCGCACCGTGCCGATGGCATGGGCTCGCAGGTAATGAACGGCCGTCCGGTCTCCGATCCCCGCGGCCAATTGGGTGCCAAGCTGGGTCACGAGGCCGGCCTTGCGTGCCGTCTCGGCGAGGGCGCGGCATTCAGCGACGTCATGGCAAAGCGGTTTCTGGCAGTAGACGTTTTTACCGGCGCGAAGAGCCGCGCGCGCAATCATCGCATGCATATGGTCGGGCACGGAGACGTTGACGGAATCGATGCGGTCACCCTCCTTTTCGAGCATCTGCCGCCAATCCATGTAGCGGCGCGCGTCAGGCAGTTTCTCCGCCGCCTTCGCCAAACGGGTCGCGTCGACATCGCAGATCGCCACCACCTGCGTTTTCGCATGCTCCAGGATATTTTTGAGGTCGACCTCGCCGATCCCGCCGACGCCGATGCAGGCGTGGTTCAGCCTGGAAAGTGGCGCGATCCGCCGGCGCCCCATCCTCATGCATCCCGGCAGCATGTTCGATGCGCCAAGCGCCGCCGACATCGCCAGGAATTGCCGTCTGTTCAGGTCATAGCCCATGGGTGTCTCCTTCGGATTTCGCATGGATCATAAATCTCCACCGCAAGATTTGCCATATCAGGGAAAACAATTGAGCCACAAAAAAACACCAAAGCAAATAGAAAATGATCACAAAACTCTTTCGCAACCTTTGTGCAACCTGCGCCGATTTCCGGGTCTTTGCGATTCCGAATCATCATCCAAGATGCGCGATCGCGTTTGGTCGATACGGAGGGGGGCTTGCGCAAATGGGCGGCGCGCCGCCGCTGAGCGGCACATCCCAGGCCGGGGCGGCCCGCCGGTCCGCGGTAACGCACCCGACGATCTACAAGAAGGTCGACCAATATCGGCGAGGCGGCGATGTTCAAGTTCGCGGAAATCGTAAATCGCCCATCCCCCTGTTCGGTGAATTGAGCAGGCGGCGTTCGGTTCGATGATGCGGCAATACGCCATCCGCACAGATCGCGAGTCCGACCGATCGAGCGGTTATGTGAACCACGTCATCGGCCCCAATTAAGATTCAGTAGTATAACGCCTTTTTAGGCTCGGTCCGGTTACGCTGTCGAAAAAGCCGATCATTCCACTTGTCAATGGCCGTCGTCTTCCGAATAATTCAGCATATCAGTTTAGCCCGTGGGCGAAGGCGTGAAGGCGTTTGATGGCGAATCATTCGGTCTCATGATCAAAAGGGACAACCCAAGCTTCTCCCGTAAGGTTCACCCAGGCGCCAGCACTACTTCAACGGTTTATCGATCGAATAGGCCTTTTCCAGACCGTGAATCACATGCGCGTGCTGTCAATGACGGACTTCGGCCTGTCGGCCACCTTCCTTTTACCTGACGCGCCGTGCGAAAACAGTACCGAACTGCCATATTCCACGTAATCCAGGAGAAAACGATGACAGAAAAACGCCTCCCCTTTTATAAAAGCGAAGACTGGTGGGCATTGCTTTTGGGCGTGTTTATTTTCATTTTGGCCCTGGGGGCCATGCTCGGTTTCGACATCCTGGGTTGGGTCGTAACGCCGAAAATCTGGACCCGTCTTCCGGCCGCGATATCGACGGTTACCAAGAATTACGCCAATCTGGGTGGTTTCAGCGCGCTGCTGTTCACTTATTTGTTTTTGCTGGCGGTCACGACGGGGTGCGCGCTGATTCTGGGCGCGCGGATCAAGCCATACGTCCGGGGGTTCACCCTCCTGTTTTTCCTGACCAGTCTGTGCCTCATCGCCGGCCACCACGGCCGCATCGCGGCCAGCAAACCGGCCGAAATGAATGAATTCGGCCTATCGTGGTCGTTGCGCCTGACGGGCGAGGCCGGCCTGATCCTGGCGCTTCTCATGGGACTGATCATCGGCAACTTCTTTCCCAGCGTGGCTCGGTTTCTCGGCACGGCGGCCAGGCCCGAATGGTTCATCAAGACGGCCATCGTGCTGCTGGGCGCCGAGGTGGGCGTCAAGGCGGCCGAAGCGGCGGGACTGGCGACGGCGATCCTGTTTCGGGGGTTCTGCGCCATCGTCGAGGCCTACCTGATCTACTGGGCCCTGGTATATATCATTGCGCGGAAATACTTCGGATTCAGCCGCGAATGGGCGGCGCCACTGGCTTCGGGAATTTCCATTTGCGGCGTTTCGGCGGCCATCGCCACCGGCAGCGCCATTCGCGCGCGGCCGGTGGTGCCCGTGATGGTTTCGTCGCTGGTGGTGATTTTCGCGGTGATCGAACTGCTCTTGCTGCCGTTCGTCACGCAGGCCTTCCTCTACAAAGAGCCCATGGTGGCGGCGGCGTGGATGGGTCTGGCGGTCAAGACCGACGGCGGCGCGATCGCCAGCGGAGCCATCGCGGAGTCCTTGATTCGCGCCAAAGCCCTCCTCGCCCAGGGCGTCGATTACAAGGAAGGCTGGATGTTGATGACGACCACGACGGTCAAAATTTTCATCGATGTATTCATCGGCGTGTGGGCCTTTATCCTGGCGCTGATCTGGTGTGGGTATATTGACAAGAAGCCCGGCGAAAAGGTGCGCTTGGCGGAAATTTGGGAACGCTTCCCCAAGTTCATACTGGGCTACATCGCCCTGTTCGCGGTTCTTTTGATCGTATGTCTCGCCAACCGGGAGTATATCCCCAGGGCCAAGCTCCTGACCGCGGAGACCGGAGCCTTCAGGAATCTTTTCTTTGCCCTGACTTTTTTCTCGATCGGTTTGGCGTCGGATTTCAAGCGCTTGTGGCAGGAGGGCATCGGCCGGTTGGCCGCGGTTTACGTGCTATGCCTGTTTGGATTCATCATTTGGATCGGCCTGGCCATTTCATGGCTGTTTTTCGCGGGGGTCAGGCCGCCCATGGCGAATTGAGCCGCGCCGATTGGTTGCATTTCAAATCCATTAAGGAGACGGCATGATGGCTGGAGAGCCGAAAATCGCCGAAAAATTGCGCAAAACGGAGACCGAAACCGTTTCGCCGACCGAAGAACCAAAAATCGCCGACGAGTTGAAAAAGATGGGATCCGAAGCCATTCTGCCGATCGAGGTCAAACTGGTGGGTTGGAGTCTGGTTCTGGGTGTCGTCCTCCTGGGGATACTCGTCCTGCTTAGCCGCTGGTTATTCCCAAACCCGTAAGGTTGAATGCGGGCATTGGCCCCGAGGAGGCGTCGGCGCGGTCCGTCATGCCGATGGCGTGCGAGCCCGGTGGCGGCCATTAGCGGCGCCTTCGGGGGTCGCCGCGCGCGGACCGGCCGCGGGGGGCTTCGCCTTGGGATCGTAGGCCGGATTGGCCTCGGGGACAACGGCTTGGGTGTCGGCGAGGAAGCGGTCGATCAGCAGTCCCAATTCCTTGACCTTGTCGGGCATGGCGGCGGCCAGATCCTTCGTTTCGCCCAGGTCGTCCTTGAGGTTGTATAATTCGTGACGGTCGGTCTGGTCGGGGTTGTCGCAATAGAAACGGATCAACTTCCAGTCGCCCTTGCGCACATAAGTGGAGGGAACGGTGCCGAGCGTGGGCACGGGGAAGGGAAAATGACAAAACACCACCTTGCGCGGGGCGCCCCGGCCCAGGAGCGCCGGGACTTGAGAGACGCCGTCGAACTTGAGTCCGTCCCGCGGTTTGATGCCGCACATATCGAGCAAGGTGGGATGAAAGTCGACGCTGCTCAGCAAGGCGTCACTGACGCTGGCCGGTTTGACCTTGCCGGGCCAGACGATCGCGCAGGGCTCGCGCGTGCCGCCTTCGTATATGGTGGCCTTGCCTCCCCGCAGCGGCGTATTGCTGGTGACGGGAATGTCGTGGAAGCCGGCCGGCGAAGTTTCGGCCACCTGGGTTGCGTAACCTCCGTTGTCGGACATGAAGACGATGATCGTGTTGTCGGCCAGACCTTCTTCGTCGAGGGCGGCCAGCAACGTTCCCACCGCGTCGTCGAGGCTCTTGACCATCGCCGCGTAGACGGGGTTGCGTTGCGGAGATGCGGGGTCGGCCTTGGCCATGAAATGATCGACCGGTTCCTGCTTGGCGCTGAGCGGCGCGTGGACCGAAAACGACCAGTAACTCATGTAGAACGGCGTGCCCTTGGCCTTGCATTCCTTCATGAAACCGACCGCCTCCCGGGCCATGCGGTCCTCGATGTGCTCGCCAGGTTGGCCTTGCAATTGCGTGGTGCTGAGGAATTTCCAGGGCGCCAGGTACCCGCCGCCGGGTCCCGGCGCGGGGGTGTGGGGAACATCCACATCGAATCCCTGATGGAACGGGTCATAGGGTTCGGGGCCGAGGTGCCACTTGCCGAAATGGCCGGTGCGATAGCCGGCGCCCTTGAACGACTCGGCCAGCGTTACGTATTCCCGCTTGAGGCGGGTAACGCTGTCAACCATCAACGATTTGGCCCAGGCCGGCCCCCGCTTCTGAAGCGTCGCTTCCAGTTTGACCGTCGGGACGTGGCAGCAGGCTTGGATGATGCCGATGCGCGCCGGATATAACCCGGTCATGATGCTGGCGCGCGTGGGTGAACAGAGCGGATTGGCGGCATAGGCATGGGTGAAACGCATACCGAGACGGGCGAGTTTTTCGATGTTGGGCGTCTCGTAATAGCGCGTCGTTCCGTTGATCGTCGTGTCGCTCCATCCCAGGTCATCGGCCAGGATAAAGAGGACATTGGGCCGGCGCGCCGGCGCCTCGGCGGCCCGAAGCAGACCCGGGGCGGCCAGGGCCGCGGCGGAGAAGGCGGCGGTCTTGATGAAATCGCGGCGCGTGTATTGCGGCATGGGCGTGCTCCTGGATGACTATCGCCGTTAACCGGTTATCGGGTTCAAGAGGTTTGCGAATTGCGGGCCGGGCGGCGGCGGCCGGAGGCGCCCCGGCGGGCCGTTCCGCGCGCGCCGGCGGCGGGGCGCTTCGCGTTGGGGTCGTAGGCGGGATTGGCCTTGGGCACGACGGCGCCCGACTCCCGGAGGAACGCGTCGATCAGGGCGCTGAGTTCCTTGACCTTGTCGGGCATGGCGGCGGACAGATCTTTCGTCTCGCCCAGGTCATCTTTAAGGTTGTAGAGTTCGTGGCGGTCGGTTTGGTCGGGATTGTCGCAATAGAAACGGATCAACTTCCAGTCGCCTTTTCGTACGTAAGTTGCGGGGCCGGGCGGGGTCGGCGCGGGCATCCGCTCATAGGCCTGGGAGGAGTTGTTGTGGGGGAAGTGGCAGAAGATCGCTTCGCGGGCCAGCGGCTTGCCGGAGAGCGCTGGGAGGAAACTGATGCCGTCGAATCTGACGACGCTGGGGGGAGCGACGCCGCACATTTCGAGCACGGTGGGGTGGAAGTCGATCGACTGCACGATGGCCGTCTCGTTCTTCGAGCCCGGCTGAATCCTGCCCGGCCAGGCGACGATGAGGGGTTCGCGCGTGCCGCCTTCGTAAATGGTGGCCTTGCCCCCGCGCAGCGGCAGATTGCTGGTCACTGGCACCGTGGTGTAGCGCTTGTCCATCACCGGGGTGTTCGGCCAGCAAAAGCCGCCGTTGTCCGACATGAAAATGACGATGGTGTTGTCGGTCAGGCCTGACTCGTCAAGGGTCTTCATCAGCGTTCCGACGGCGTCGTCCATGCTCTTGACCATCGCGGCGTAAACCGGATTGCGTTGAAGACCGGCGGGATCGGCCGTTTTGGCGAATTTCCGGATCAGTTCCTCTTTGGCCTGCCACGGGGAATGGACCGAGAAGCACCAGTAATTGAGAAAGAACGGTCTATCCTTGTTTTCCTTAATAAACTTGGCGGCTTCCTTGGCCATGCGGTCCTCGAGGTGTTCGCCCGGTGCGCCGGCGCCCGGCCATACCGGCCAGGGGGCGAGGTAGCCGTTGACCAGGGGGCTGGGCGCCGAGGTGTGGGGAATATCGACGTCGAAGCCTTGGTGGAGCGGATCGTATGGTTCGGCGCCCAGGTGCCACTTGCCGAAATGGCCGGTTTTGTAACCGCCGGCCTTCAGCGACTCCGCCAGAGTCACGTATTCCTGCTTGAGGCGGGTGGCGCTGTTGGCGATCAGAGCCTTTTGCGTCGGCGCGGTCTTTTCCTGGAGCGTCTCTTCGAGCTTGACCTCGGGAACGTGACAAACCGGGGAGGTGATGCCGATGCGAGCCGGCCACAAGCCCGTCATGATGCTGGAGCGGGTGGGCGAGCAGAGCGGGTTGGCGGCGTAGGCCTGGGTGAACATCATGCCGCGCCGGGCCAGGGCGTCGATGTTGGGCGTTTCGTAATATGTGCTGCCGAAGGCCGCCAGGTCGCGCCAGCCCAGGTCGTCGGCCAGGATGAAGACGACGTTGGGTTTGCGTCCGTCGGGCGCGCCGGCGGCAACCGGCGCGGCCGTTTCCGCCGCCGCCGGCGCGCGGCCGAGGGCCAGCGAGGCCATCCCCGCCCCGACCAGTTTGAGGAAATTGCGGCGGCCGAAAGCGTCTTTTCCGGAAACCAACGTGTCAGTCATGGGAGTCGTCTCCTTGCCCGCGAGCGGGGAGCAATGATTTGAACGGGTTCGAACGGTAAACGGATCATCGTGCCGGCGTTTTTCGTTCCGCCAACCAATTCGTTCGACCCTCGAGATTCAAGCGTGGATGATTCCACCGAACGGGGTCGAACGCAAGCGATTTGAAGGCCGAGTGAGAACGGGTACGGTCATATCGCGGCGGATTCCACGGACGACCGGGCGTGGGTCAGGATCGGCCTGTTCCTGCCCTTTCCGACAGTAAAACCCCCTTGATAATTCACGGGCCGAAGGGCCATAGTGAAGCAAAGACCAAGAGTTGTTACGAACCGGGACACGGATTTGCCCATCTAAAGGGACTGGCGGGTGTGGAGTTTGATCGCCATGGTCGAGTTGATTCCAACAATCTTGTCCGGAACTATAAAGAGAAAATCCCGATGAAAACGGAGCGAAGCCGGTCGCGATCGCACGCCGCGCGGACGGCCATGATCGTCGCCTTCCTCATGGCGGGCACGGTCCATGGACAGGAAGCCGCCAATCCGGTGCAGGATGCCGGCTGGCCGCGAGTCTTTGAAAAGGACGGCCAAGTGGTGGCCCTTTATCAGCCGCAAATCGATTCCTGGGAGAACTACCGCAAAATCACCTTCAGGGCGGCGGTGGCGGTGATCGCTGGCGAACGAAAAGAAGCGGTCTATGGCGTCATCGATGCCCAGGCCGACACGAAAGTGGATCCGGATACGCGCATGGTGCTGGCGGAGTATCCGCGAAACGAGATTCGCTTTGCCGGCCTGGAACCGGCCGAGGCCGACCGCATGGCGACGATCGTGAACGACGCGCTGCCCAAACGCAAATCCGTGGAGATCGCCCTCGATCGGGTACTGGCCTACATGGACCAGCAGAAGACATGTCAGCGCGAAGTCGAAGTCAACCTGGTGCCGCCTCGTATTTTTTACAGCCAGGAGCCGGCCATTCTGCTGCTTTACGATGGCGCGCCCCAGTTCAAGCCGATCCCCGGCACCCGCTTGATGTTCGCGGTTAATGCCAATTGGGACGTGCTCATGGATGTCACGAGCACACAATATTATTTGCTTGATGGTGAATCCTGGCTGACCGCCCCCGATCCACTGAAGGGTTCCTGGCAGGCTGCGGGGGCGCTGCCGGCGGAGTTTTCGCGGCTGCCCGGCTCGGAGGAATGGAAAGACATGCGCGCGCGGATTCCCGGCAAGCCGGCCGGAAAGGTTCCGATGGTCTTCGCCAGCGACAAACCGGCCGAGATCATCGTCACCGAGGGAGAACCAAGGTTCACGCCGATACCGGGAACCAGGCTCATGTATATCGCCAACACGCAGAATCCCCTGATCCTGTGCAACACGGATGGATATTACTACTACCTGGTCACGGGACGATGGTTCAGGGGCCGGAGTCTCGAAGGCCCGTGGGAAGCGGCGACGAGGAGTTTGCCGGCGGAATTCGCCCGGATCCCCGACGACAACCCGCTGGCCTACGTGCGATCCTCGGTGCCGAAAACGACCGAGGCCGCGGATGCCGTGCTGCTGGCGTCGGTGCCGCACAAGGCGACCGTCACGCGCAAAGACGCCAAACTGGAGGTCATCTACGAAGGGGCGCCGGTCTTCGCCACGATCAGGGGGACGGCCGTCAAGTGCGCCATCAATACCGCCGAGGACGTCTTTGAAGTCAACGGTGCGTATTACTGCTGCAAAGACGGCGTGTGGTTCACGGCGCCGAATGCAACCGGACCGTGGATGGTCTGCGCGCTGGTCCCGCCGGAAATATACGCGATACCGCCGGGCAATCCCAAGCATTACGTTACCTATGTGTATGTCTATGATTCAACGCCGGAAGCTGTCGAAGTAGGCTACACGGGAGGCTACACGGGCCAATATGTGACGAACGGGCTGCTGGTGTTCGGCACGGGTCTGGCCATCGGTTACGCCCTGGGCAGCCAATGGTATGACGATTGGGATGAACACTGGGATGTGTACTATCATTATATCTATCATGGACCATTTTATACGTACGGCGTCGGCGCGGTTTACCACCCTTACTGGGGAGGCTACTACGCCGGTTATGGCGCCGTCGTTGGTCCCCATGGGGGCGCTGTTTACGCGTATGGACCATACGCCGGCGTGGTTCGCGCCGCCCATTACAATCCCGCCACGGGCATCTACTCCCGTGGCGCTTACCGTTACGGACCCGCCGGCGGCGCTTACGCGCGGGCGGCCTACAATCCGTCGACCGACACGGGCGCGATCCACGCGGGCGCGTCCAATGTTTATGGCTCCTGGGGGCGGACGGTCGTCGCGCGAGATGACGAATGGATCCGCGGCGGACACCGCACGACAGCGACGGGCACGACCGGATGGGTGCAGACCTCGAAGGGCGGCGAGTTCGCCGGCACCACGCAAGGAGTCGACAAATTCATCGGCAAGACGGGCGAGGGCGACATTTATGCCGGGCGCGACGGGAACGTTTATCGCCGCCAGGACGGTCAATGGCAAAAATGGGATGACGGGGGCTGGAACGACGCCGATTTCGAGAAGCATGCCACCGGTTTTGGCGCGAACGCCCAAACACAGCGGGAGAGGGCGATGGGCGCAAAGACCGGGGAACAAGCGGGGCCGGGATCGTCGCGACTTACCGGCCGCGCGGGGGCGGGTGAGAGCCCCATACCCGCGAGGCAAGCGGACGAGCGCTTCATGCGCCCCGCGAAGCCCGTCACCGGCAATTTACCCGATGATCTCAATTATAATTATCAGGCTCGCAAGTGGAGCGACGCTCAAACCACCCGATATCAGCGTGCCCAAACGACCACTCGGACCCGGCCCTCGCTTGGCGGCCGCGTGGGCGGCGGCGGGGGCCGTCTCCGCCGCTGAACGATCCATTGCCGATGAATCGAAGGGCCGGACGGCGCCGCATCCCGGCAATCCGCGCAAGGAGTTCCTTTCTATGTATGCATCAGCTCGAGCGACGGCGATTTCATGGTCGGCGACGTCATTGTTCATTGTCTGCGTGAGCCTTGTTTACCTCTTGGCCGGCTGCAAGCAAAAACAGGCGGTGATTGCGCCCACCCGCCCGCTGGTGTCGATGGTTGTCATCAAGACGGCCGATATACCAGTCAGTACCGAATACGTGGCCCAGACTCAAAGCTCCCAAATGGTCAATATCCAGGCGCGGATCAGCGGCTTCCTGGATCGGCGCGCGTATACCGAAGGCAAGATGGTGCAGGCGGGCGAAGTGCTGTTCCTGATGGATGCCAAGCCGTTCAAGGCGCAATTGGCGCAAGCGGAAGCCGCGCTGTCGCAGCAGAAAGCGGACTACGAAGTGGCGCGCATGAATCTGGCGCGGACCAGGAACCTTGCCGAACAGAAAGTCGTTTCGCAAAAAGACCTCGATGACGCGACCGGCCGCTACCAGGCGACCGCGGCGGCCGTCGAGCAGGCCCAGGCGCAGGTGGAGACGGCGCAACTGAACCTGTCCTACACGACGATCACCTCGCCGGTGACCGGCATCAGCAGTTCCGCGCGCCAGCCCGACGGCTCCTACATCAGTCCCGAGAACAGTCTGCTGACGTCGGTGGCGGTGCTCTCGCCCATCTGGGTCAATTTCAGCCTCTCCGAAAACGAATTGCAGCGCTACCAAAGCCAGATCGACAAGGGCTTGCTGGTTCCGCCCAAGGATGGAAGTTATGAAGTTGAAATCATTCTGGTCGATGGGTCGGTATTCCCGTACAAGGGGCGCATCACCTTTGCCGAACCATCGTATAACGTTCAGACGGGGACGTTCCTCATCCGCACGAGCGTAGAGAATCCCGACGGCGCGCTGCGGCCCAATCAATACGTCCATGTGCGGCTGAATGGCGCTGTCCGGCCCCGTGCGATTCTTGTTCCCCAGCGCGCGGTGCAGGAGGGATCCAAGGGGCAATACATCTGGGTCGTCGGGGAGGACAACAAAGCCGAACAGCGTCCCGTGGTCGTGGGCAGTTGGCACGAAGACAATTGGTTCATCCTCGAGGGACTCAAGTCGGGCGAGCGGGTCGTGGTCGAAGGCGGAATGACGCTCCAGCCCGGCATGGTGGTGTCGCTGGCGCAGGGCCCCGCGGGCGGTAAAGCGCCGCCGGAAGGTGAATCGAAAACTAGCCCCGGCACGGCAGGCGGCGCCGACGTTGGAAGCGGCACCGACGCTGGAAGCGGCGCCGACGCTGGAAGCGGCGCCGACGCTGGAAGCGGCGCATAAAGGAGGCCCGGCGGCATGTTTTCACGCTTTTTTATCGAGCGGCCCATTTTCGCCACAGTTATCGCGGCCATCATCTGCCTGGCCGGACTGGTGGCGATGGGCGTTTTACCCATCGAGCAATATCCGACGATCACGCCCGTCCAGGTTACGGTCTCGGCGACGTATCCGGGCGCCGACTCGCAGACCCTCGCCGACTCGGTGGCCGCGCCGATCGAGGCGCAAATCAACGGCGTGGACAACATGATGTACATGACCTCGATGAGTTCGGCGAGCGGGCAGTTGACGCTTACCGTTTACTTTACGCTCGATACCGACCCGGACATCGCGCAGGTGCAGGTGCAGAACCGTGTCAACCTGGCGCTGCCGCAACTGCCCGATGCCGTGACCCAGCAGGGCGTGTCGGTGGAAAAAAAGGCCTCATCGATCATGATGCTGATCGGCATCTACGCCAAGGGCGAGCGATATAGCAACGAATATGTCGCCAATTACGCCAATGTTTATGTGCTGGATACGCTCAAGCGCGTGCCGGGCGCGGGTCAGGCTCAGATCATGGGCGTGCCCGACCAGGCGATGCGGATCTGGATGAACCCCGATCGCATGGCATCACTGGGGATCACCACCAGCGACATCCAGCAGGCCGTCGCCAAGCAGAACGCCCTGTATGGCGCCGGCCAGATCGGCCAGCAGCCCACCGCGGGACCCGTGCAACTGACCTTCCCGGTGGTCACGCAGCGGCCGTTCACCGATCCCGACCAGTATGACGACATCATATTGCGCGCCAGCCAGGACGGCAGCGCCATCGTGCGCCTGAAAGACGTGGCGCGAGCCGAGGTGGGCCTGCGCCAGTATATCATGAACTCCAAACTCAACGGCATTCCGGCCACCTTCATCGCCGTCTACCAGCAGCCGGGGGCCAACGGCCTGGCCGTCTCGAAGGCGATTCGCAAGACGCTCGAAGAAATTAAACCGAGTTTTCCGGCCGGCATCGATTATGTGGTGTCGCTGGATACCAACGACTTCGTCAAGCTGTCGATCGACGAAGTGAAAGAGACGCTGTTCGAGGCGGTGATCCTCGTGGTGCTGGTGGTTTATCTGTTTCTTCAAAGTTTCCGCACCACCATCATCTGCGTGGCGGCCATCGTCGTCGCGCTGGTCAGCACGTTCACCGGAATGTTCGCGCTGGGATTTTCCATCAACCTGCTGACCCTGTTCGGCCTGGTGCTGGCGATCGGGATGGTCGTCGACGATGCGATCGTCGTCGTTGAAAACGTCGAGCGCAACATGGCGCTGTACCATCTTGCGCCCAAGGAGGCGACCATCAAGTCCATGGGAGAGATATCGGGCTCCCTGGTGGCGGTGGTCTTGGTGATGGCGTCGGTGTTCATCCCGGCGGCCTTCCTGCCCGGCACAACCGGTCAGCTTTACAAGCAGTTCGCGATCACGATCGTCATTTCCGTGGCCGTTTCCGGGTTTGTCGCGCTGACGCTGACGCCGGCAATGTGCGGCGTCATGCTGAAACATTCCGTGCCTCCCCAGCGGGGATTCTTCGCCTGGTTCAATCGCGGGATCGAGTCTGTCACCCGGGGTTTCGGCCACGCCGTCGTGCTGGTGATCAAGCGCATGACGGTCGCCTTCCTGATTCTGGCCGTGCTGGTATGGGCGATCGTTCACCTGTTCCGGATACTGCCGACCAGCTTCGTTCCCAACGAAGACCAGGGATACGTCATGGCGGCGATCATCATGCCCGATGCTTCGAGTCTTGACCGCGGCGAAGCGGTTGCGGATCGCGTCGACGCGATCTTCGCCAAGCTGCCGGGGGTCGAGACCCGCACGCAGTTCACCGGCTACAGCCTGCTCGACAGCGGCTTCAAAACCAATACGGGCACGTTTTTCGTGACGTTGAAACCCTTCGAGGAACGTTACGCCTCGGCCCAAACGGCACGCGCCGAAAACGCCCGGACGGTCATGATGGGTCTGCATGCGCAAACGCGCGGCATCATGGAGGGCGTGGTCATACCGATCGCTCCGCCGGCCATCCCCGGCATCGGCGCCACCGGCGGCTTCGAGTTCTGGATCCAGGACACGAGCGGCGGCGAGCCGGCGCGGCTGGACGAACTCACCCGGAAATTTCTCGGCGAGGCCGCCAAACGGCCGGAACTGACGGGATTGAATTCCACTTTTCGCGCCACGTCGCGCCAGTTCAGCGTCGACGTGGATCGCGAAAAAGCCAACTTGCTGGGCGTGCCCGTGCAGGATGTCTACAGCGCCATCCAAGCGCAGTTCGGCTCGCTGATGGTCAGTCAGTATAACGAATACAGCCGCGTCTGGCGGGTCATTCTCCAGTCCGATCCGAAATACCGGCAGAATCCCCAGGATCTGACCCGCCTGTATACGCGGTCCACCCAAGGGGAGATGGTTCCGTTGTCGGCCATGGTGACGACCCGGTGGAGCGCCGGACCGGACATGCTCCCCCACTTCAATGGTTTCCCGGCGGCCAAGGTGAACGGCAACGCGGCGCAGGGCTACAGTTCGGGCCAGGCCATCGCGGCGATGGAAGAGGTGGCGCGTGCGGTGCTCCCGACGGGCTATTCCTTCGGGTGGTCGGGATTGGCTTACGAGGAGAAGAAGGCCGGGGGCACCTCGTCGGCGGCTTTCGCCTTCGGCCTGATCATCGTTTTCCTCGTCCTGGCGGCCCAATACGAGTCGTGGACGCTTCCGGGAACCGTATTGATGGCGGTGCCGTTCGGCGTGCTGGGCGCGCTGGTCGCCAACTGGCTGCGGGGTTTGGGCAACGATGTTTATTTTCAGATCGGTTTGCTGGTGTTGATCGGCCTGGGCGCCAAGAACGCCATCCTGAGGGTCTCCTTTGCCGTGGAGTTGCGCAAGCAGGGAAAGTCGGTGATGGACGCCACGATCGAAGCGGGCGAACAACGACTGCGGCCGATCATCATGACCTCGCTCGCTTTCGCCTTCGGCGTTTTGCCGCTGGCCGTGGCGATGGGAGCAGGCGCCAATGCCCGCCACTCGATCGGAACGGGCATTATCGGCGGCATGATTGGCGAAACGACGCTGGCCATGCTCTATGTGCCGCTTTTGTTCTACATATTCGACCGATGGAGCGAACGTTTCGGATCGCGCAAGCCCGCCGCGGCACACGAAGGCGGAATTACACACGACGGTCTCGAAGCCGCATCGCATCGGATGCCACCCCCGGTGCTCGACGGCCAAGCCGAAATCGCCGCCGCCGCGCGCCCCGGCGGGCAGGTCGATGGCGCCGTCAAGACAGGGAGAGAATAGGCTATGACCCCGGATTGCCCCGCGACGACTGCAAATCGCTATTTACGAAAACAACCTATTCGTTATTCAGGCGCGTTCATGCGTTTTGATGCCATTCGATGCCGATATCCAGAGCAGTCATAAACCGCGGTGGCGGCGGCACGGGCTGATTGACAAAGATGCGGTTATACACTATGCCTTGCGCGATGGGCGGATGCCCGGCGCGTTGCGGCGCCGGGTGGTGTTATTTCCCCAATAACGACGTCGAGGAGCATTGTGATGAGCGACGGACCTGAGCCGAAAGGCCGTGGCGTGACCCGGCGCGATGCCATCAAGATACTGGGCGCCATGGCGTCGGCCATGCCCGCATTGCCGACGGCTCCGTTGGTTGCGGCGCAATCGGGAAAGCCGGATGGGAATCCCAATGCACCGACGGCATCGGCAAACGAGTCTTCATCGACGACGCCCCCGGCCCCACCCGACGCCGCGTATCCGGCCGGACGCCCGCATCCCTTCCTGTTTCTCACGGCCTCCGACGTGGAACGTGCCCGGATGAATATGAAAAAGGACGCCACGCTCGCGGCGGCGGCGCGTGAACTCCTCGACATCGCTCAATCCGGAAAACCCGCTGATCTGCCGCCGCTCGAACGAGAATGGTGGGAGATCGCCAAAAAGAAATCCTGGGGCGATATTTATCCCGAGGTTAACAAGCATACCGGCCAGGTGCCGCGCCAGTGGGCCGGATTGGCGGTCGCCTGCGCGCGCGCCAGCCTCTTGTACCCCGACGCAGGAATGGACCGTAAAGCCCGGGACATAATGCTCGCCTTAGCCCAATACACCTTCGAGTTCGATCACTACGACACGGGACTAAACTACGCAACCTGGGGCGTCGAGTGCCTGGAAGCCTATGACATCCTGTACGGAGGCTTCACGCCCGGCGAACGCCTTCGCCTCGACGCTTTTTTCACACGAATGGCCGACGCGATCATCCGCAACGATGAACTGTGGATCCGCGATCAGCCCGGCGGCGAACTCAATAACCATTACCTGTGGCACAAACTGGGGCGCTTGATGTACGGGCTGTTTTACGGCCGGCCGCAATTGGTCCGGGAGGCGCTGCACGGCCCCAAGAGCGTGGTCGATTGCATGCGTTACGGCTTTACCGACGACGGCCTGTGGATGGAGGCTTCGCTCAATTACCAATCGGTCGCCACAAGTCCGATCGTCACCATGGCCCGCCTGCTGGAAAACGCCGGCGCCGCGGAAATGAATCTTTGGCAATTGAAGACCGACGACGGTCGAACGCTGCGCCAGGCCTATGACGCGCTTGCCGGCATTCTTTTTCCGGATTCGACTTTGCCCAACATCGGCGATTGCTATGGGCGGCGCGTGAAACCCGGTTCGATGAATGACTACAATATACTTTTTGGGCGTTTCCGGGACCCGGTCTACGCCTGGCTGCTTCGCCAGGCCGGCGACCGGCGCAGAGCCGACCTGTTTTTCGCCACCCGGCCCATGCCCGAAGGCCGACCCCCCGCCACCCCCACGACGCGCCTGTGGCCCGAGCACGGCTACGCGATGCTGCGCACGCACGGAGGGTTGGATTACTGGACCGGCAAGGGCTGGACGCTCTTCGCCACTTATTCCAATTCCTCCGTGCATGCCAATCGAGACAAATTGTCGCTGATGCTTTTCGGCGAAGGCCGCCACTGGCTGGTGGACTGCGAGGCGAGAACAAAGGCCGCCCATGCCTTCAGCGCGTCCGTCCAAGGGCAACTCAACCGCGAGACGCTGGCGCACAACGCCCTGCTGGTCGATGGCGAGAGCCAGCGCTCGCCCGGCGGCCGGCTCGACCTGGTTGAGTTCCAGGACCTGCCCGGTCTCAAGCGCTTGTCCATCGGCGATGTGCAGGGCCGCCTTTATGAGGGCGTTCGTCAACTCCGCACGACCATCCTTCTCGAGGATTACGTCGTCGACTTTTACCAGGTTGAAGCCCAAAAACCACATGAATACGCGTGGTTGACACACGTGGACGGACTGCCGGGCGAAGGGCTGCTCGATGGCCGGCCGGCTGCATCATGGCAACCGTTCCAGTTCAGAAAAGACGGACCATGGAAATGGCTGCGCGGTGATGACGGGGCTGATCCCTGTCAGGCCCCGTTGGACGCGGCCACGCCGTATTCGGAGACGTTTGCGAATCCCACGCCCGCCGGCGCCGGGCCCGAACGATTCCGGCTGGATGTATTGACGGATGGTCCGTCCGAGGTTGTGCGATGTGGTTTTCCGCGCGACGACAGTTCCGATCCCAACATTTTTCCGATGCGTCTTGTCCGGCGGCCCTCGGCGGCGGCGGCCTGGTTTCTCGCACTCTATCGCGCCGGCGAACGCGCGGCCGCGTCGGTGAAGCTATCCGTCACCCCGGGAGCGATGCACCGGTGGGAACTGGTCATTGAGCGCGAGGGCCGGATCGCCAAGCACGTTGCGCCGATGCTGTCGGCCCTGCGTTGACCCAATGTGAATAAACAGTTCCCATGAATCCGAGCGGCGCGATGCGATTCATTGCAGCGCGCGTTTGACGGCTTCCAAATACGCGCAGCCATCGGCGTCCGTGGGGGTGAGGTAGCCCCCCTCGCCGTTTTCATTCCAGGCATAGAGCATCAGCAGCCTCTGGGGGGTCGCCTTGTCGGGGTGCTCATCCAGCCAGCGGAGGCCCAGGCGGATGAAATCCCCCATCGCCTCGGGCGTGCGATCGAGATACCACACCGATTGCTTCTCGGGCGGCAGCCCGGTCTCCACCGGCCGGCGATCCCAGCCGGTCGTCACGACGGGAGCGTAAGGCAGCGGCGTCGATTGGGCGAACCAGTTGAAAATTTTATCGCTGGCCGCCACCAGGGCGCTGAACGGCTTGCCGCCCGCGCCGTTCATCCAGCCGTTGTTGTAATTGTAGCCGGTCAGAAGGTTGTAGCCCGACCGAGCCAGTTTTTTCAGATCGGTATAGGGAGCGGGGCATGCGGCGACGGCGATTTCAGTGATCTCCGCCGCCCTGGCCTTGGCGCGCAGGGCGTCGAGCGCCTTGCGGACGCCGTCCGGCCCGCCAAAGGCGTGCTCCAACTCGGCGGGCGAGTAGATGATGAGCAACGGCCGCCCATCCAGTCGCAGGTAGGTCGGCTCGCGGAACAGATCGATCCAGATCCGGCAGACGGCGTCCCAGTCGCCCGGGCCGATGCGGAATTTCTGATGATTGGCCACGAGCAGGCAGAATTGAAGCCGGTCGCGGTTGCGCGCCTTGAGGTAAAGGCCCAAGGCATTGTTGAGACGAGATTTTTTGTTCGGGCCTTCGGGGTAATACCAGTCGAATGCCCAGAAATCGATCCGGTAGTCGGCGGCGTAATCGATCTGGCGCCGCATGACGCGGGCGGAGTCGTCGCGCCACCCCCAGACCGGCTTGCGTTCGGCGTAGTCGTTGCGCAAAACCGGACCGACGTCGCGCGCCCAGCCGTCGAAATAATAGGCGCCCACCAGGGCCCGTGCGGCGTACGGCGCGCCATTGCCGCGTGCCTTCGACGTGGCGGAGGGGTGATGAACGCAGGCCGTCAGCGGCATGAAACACGCGCCCAGTAAAAGAACAATGAGGATTCGCATCGTCGCGCCTTTCCGAGATGTGAACTGGCGGGACCATTCGGCCGGCCCATGGCCGTGGCCATCGAAGCACGGCCGGCCGCATCGCCGAAAGCGCCCAGTATTTTTGATGAATATCGCACGATGAGTTCGTAGAATACAAAAACAATGTTGTTGTCCATGGCAGTCCGGGGGGGATTTCAAATCGAGGCGCTTCCGGTTTGGCCGATTGGCAGCCATTCCCGGGCAGGATTTGGGCAATCCACGACCGATTGGACGGATTGCCGCGCGGCAATATATGGAGGTGGGATTTCCATGCACACGCGACGCCAATTCATGAAGCAGGTCGCCCTGGCCGCCGGGGCCGGAGCCGCCCTGCCGCTGACCGAAAGCTGCAGCCAGTTGAGCGGCGAATTGATGGGCGGGCGCGGCGCCGACCGGCCCAACATCATCCTGATCCTGACCGATGATCAGGGCTATGGCGACCTGAGCCTGACGGGGAATCCCCACCTCAAGACGCCCCATATCGACTCCCTCGCCCGCGACGGCCTGTTTTTTACGCAGTTCCTCGTCTGCCCGTGCTGCTCGCCGACCCGCGCCAGCATCCTGACGGGTCGTTACAATTATCGCACGCGCGTCTGCGACACCTATTGCGGCCGTTCGATGATGGACCCGGCCGAGGTGACCATCGCCGAAGCATTGCGGCCGGCGGGCTACCGGACCGGCATCTTCGGCAAGTGGCACCTCGGCGACCATTGGCCGATGCGCGCCATGGACCAGGGATTCGAGGAGACGCTCGTTCACCGCGGCGGCGGCATGCGCCAGCCTTCCGACGAACCAGGCACAAGCTACTTTGAGCCCATTCTTTATCGCAACGGCCGCCAGGAACAATTCCATCGCTATTGCATGGACGTCTATACCGACGCGGCGATCGACTTCATCGAGCGGCACCGCCGGGAGCCGTTTTTCGTTTACCTGCCGACCAACACACCCCACATGCCGCTGGAGGTGCCCGAGTCCTACGCCGCGCCGTTTCGCGCCATGGGCCTCGAAGACAACGTTGCGCGAACCTACGGCATGGTCGCCAACATCGACGAGAATGTCGGCCGCCTGCTGGGCCGGTTGCGCGATCTGAATCTGGAGGCCAACACGATCGTTATTTTCCTGTCGGATAACGGCGGCGTGATGGAAAACGGCAACCGGCGCTACAACGACGACCTGCGCGGGCAGAAAACCGACGTTTTCGAGGGCGGCATCCTCTCGCCCTGCGTCATGCGCTGGCCGCGCCGCATCGCGCCGGGGAGCCGCATCGCCCGCATGGCCGCGCACATCGACCTCATGCCCACCTTGCTCGAAGCCTGCGGGGCGGCTCCGCCCGCGGGGGTCCGCCTGGACGGCCGCAGCCTGATGCCCCTCATCGACAGGCGCGGCGAGCCGTGGCCCGAGCGCACGCTGTTCTTCCAATGGCATCGCGGAACGGCCCCGGAGCTTTACCGCAACGCCGCCGCGCGCACGGAGCAGTGGAAACTCGTGGGCGGCGCCCAACTCTACGATCTCAAGGCCGACCCCGGCGAGCAACACGACGTGGCCGCCGCGCACTCCGACGTAGTCGCGCGGTTGCGCGCGGAATATGAGGCCTGGTTCCGCGACGTTTGTTCGACGCGCGGCTTCGAGCCGCCGCGCATCACGCTCGGCGCCCCGCAGGAGATATCACTGACACTCACCCGCCAGGACTGGCTGGGCACCATCGGCTGGAGCGACAACGAGGTCGGCCACTGGTCGGTGCGCGTCGCCGCCGCCGGCCGTTACAGCGTCACGCTGCGCTTTCCCGCCAGCCTGAGCCAGGCCGGCCAGGCGCACTTCCGGCTGGCCGGCGTCGCCCGCGACTGCCCCATGCCGCGGGGCACCACCGAGTGTCTTTTCGACAGCGTCGAATTGCCGGCGGGCGATGGCAAGCTCGAGGCATGGTTTTCCGCCGGCGACGCCCGGACGGGCGTCATGTTCGTGGACGTGCAACGCCTGTAGATCGGGCTGCCGCCCCACGCGCCATCCTCATGGCAGGGGAACTGACGATGGCGGACGTGCGCGAATCCATCCACGTCATCGGCGCGGGGCCGGCGGGTCTTGCCGCGGCTATCGAACTGGCGCGGGCCGGCCGGCCGGTAAGCGTTCATGACCGGAACGCCGACGTGGGGTTGCGATTCCGGGGCGATTTCCAGGGCTTCCAGAACTGGATTTGGGAGAAAGACAGCCGCGAGGTGCTGGAGTCGCTCGATCTGCGGACCAACTTTAGTTTTGTGCCGTTCCGCGCCATGACCGCCTACCTGGGCGACGGCCGGCGATTCGCCATTCGCTCGGAGCGGCCGATCTTCTATCTCATCCGGCGCGGCAACACCCCCGGCGCTCTGGACCACGGTCTGAAGCAACAGGCCCTTGCCGCCGGCGCCTCGTTTTGCTTCAACGACGCCAGCCCGCGGATCGACAACGGTTGGGTCATCGACGCCACGGGCCCCAAAACGGCCAATATCCTGGCGCGCGGGATGGTCTTTCGAACCCGCCACCCCGACGCCTGCATCGGCGTGGTCGACGACGCGCTGGCGCCCGGGGGATATGCCTACTTCCTGGCATGCGGCGGGCGGGCGACGCTGGCAACCTGTACATTCGGCGATTTCCCCAACATTGGCGTCTACTTCGACCGTGCGCTGGCGCGGTTCAAGAAACTGGCGGATTTCGATATTCGACGCCCCAAGTGGTTCAGCGGTTTCGGTAATTTCGCAATCCAATCCGAACTGGCCGGACCGGGCCGCACCCTCCATGTCGGCGAATCGGCGGGTTTTCAGGATTACTTATGGGGTTTCGGATTGCACCTGGCCATTCTGTCGGGCCACCTGGCCGCCCGGAGCATCATCGAGAACCGGTCCTACGAGGAACTGTGCCGGCTGCACCTGCTGCCGCTTCTGCGCATCTCACTGGTCAATCGCTGGCTATTTCCGTGGCTCGTGCGCCTGCGGTTGCCCGGGCAGTTGCGCGCCACGGAAACCGACCCGTGGCATTTCGTTCGTTTTCTGCACGGCCAATACCGGCCGACGCCGCTCAAGCGCCTGCTTTATCCGCTGGCGCTGCGCAGTCTCCGCCGTTGGCCGAAGGATCGGTTGCGTCTGGGCGGACAGAGCGTCATCGAATGGGCTCGCGACTGCAAACCGGGAGCGCCCGGTTGACGGCCGGCAGGCGGGCAAACACGAACCTGAAATTTCGGTTGGCCTTTTCGGCGCGATCGGCCATTTTGAAGGGGGGCGGCCGGGCCGCCGTCCCCGCCTCCGACAAGGAGGCGCGAAGCTTTTTTACGCGAAGGATTACAATCGTTATGAACGACGCTTCCCTTTCCCCCGGCATCAACGTGATCCGCCTGGGGCACAGCCCCGATCCCGACGACGCCTTCATGTTCTACGGCCTGGCACGCGGACGGATCGACACCGAGGGCTTGCGCTTCGAGCACCGGCTCGAGGACATCGAGACGCTCAACCAGCGCGCCTTCCGCGGCGAATTGGAGGTGACCGCCCTCAGCCTCAACGCCTATGCCCACCTGAGCGACCGCTACACGCTGCTCAACACGGGCGCCAGCATGGGCGTCGGTTACGGTCCGATGGTGATCGCCCGTGAGCCCCTCGTGCCCGAGGCGCTGGCCGGCCGCACGATCGCCGTGCCGGGCGAATACACGACCGCCTTCCTCACGCTGCGCATGTTCATGGGCGAGTTCGACTACGAAGTGGTGCCCTTCGACCGGATATTTCAGGCCGTGCAGGATGGCGCCGCCGACGCCGGCCTGATCATCCACGAAGGCCAGCTCACTTACGAGCGCGAGGGATTCCACTGCGTCGTCGACCTGGGCAAATGGTGGGTCGAAACCCACGGCGGCCTGCCCCTGCCGCTGGGGGTCAACGGCGTGCGCACCGACCTGGGCCCGGCCCTCTGCAGGCGGATCGACCGCGTCCTGCGCCGCTCGATCGACTACTCGCTGGCCCACCGCGCCGAGGCGGTGCAATACGCCCTGCAATGGGGCCGCGGCCTCGACGCCGCCCTGGCCGACCGCTTCATCGGCATGTATGTCAACGAATGGACCACCGACACCGGCGGCCGGGGCCACGCCGCCATCGAGCGCTACCTCGCCGAAGCGACCGCTAAAAGCCTGATCCCGGACACGTGCAAACTGGCATTTGTGGAATAGGCTTGAAGCTGCCGGCCGGAGGTTCCGGGAAGGAACACGCCCGAAGGCCCGCTGGGAGCTCAAGTTTGTTTTTCTCGCAGCCCGGC
>JAMCWS010000333.1 GCA_023480605.1 bacterium | reverse complement strand
GGTTGGCTGCTCGCGCAACCGGTCGACGAAAATCAGCAGCGACATCATGGGTACATCACCTCCGCCCCGCTCTTCCATTGTATCACCGACCGAGCGCCGGGGCGGGGATCTTCTCAGCGGCGGGAACTAAAACCGTCCAGGTTTTGAAGGATCTCGATGGAATCGAGCGTCTTGCCCGTGCCCAGCACGATCGCCGTCTCGGGATTGTCGGCCAGGCGCACGTCCAGGCCCGTTTCCTGGCGCAGCAGCGAGTCGAGCCCCTTGAGTTGCGAACCGCCGCCGGCCATGATGATGCCCGTGTCGACCAGGTCGGCGGCCAGTTCGGGCGGTGTTTTTTCGAGGGTGGCCTTGACGGCGTTCACGATGGCGGCGACCGGTTCGGCCAGCGCCTCGCGGATCTCCTCGCTGGTGATTTTGATC
Source organism: bacterium (assembly GCA_023480605.1). Classification (GTDB taxonomy): domain Bacteria; phylum Sumerlaeota; class Sumerlaeia; order MVZB01; family MVZB01; genus JAMCWS01. The sequence continues at coordinate 5,075 of JAMCWS010000333.1, read as the reverse complement.
GTGCGCGGCAGCCCGGCCACCAGATCGCGCCCCTTGATGTCCATGGTCTTTTCTTCGGGCAGGGCGTCGGCCGAGCCGATCTTGATCTTGATGTCCTCGGCCGTGCGCTCGCCGATGAGCAGGTTGTATTTGCGCTTGATATGCTGGACGATCGCTTCGTCCATCTTGTCGCCGGCCGTCCGTTCGCTCTGGCAGACGACGATGCCCCCCAGCGAAATCACGGCCACCTCGGTCGTGCCGCCGCCGATGTCGATGATCATCGAACCGGCCGGCTCGGTCACCGGAAGCCCGGCGCCGATGGCCGCCGCGAATGGTTCGTCGATCAGCGCGGTATGGTGGGCGCCGGCCTGGTCGGCCGACTCGGTCACGGCCCGCCGTTCGACCTCGGTGATGCCCGAGGGCACCGAGACGACGACGCGGATCTTGGCGCCCGGCAGCGTCCGCCAGTGCGAGCGGGCCTTGCGGATGAAATAGGCCAGCATGTTCTGCGTAACGGCGAAATCGGCGATGACGCCGTCCTTCATCGGGCGGATGGCGACGATGTTGCCCGGCGTGCGGCCCAGCATGCGTTTGGCTTCGGCGCCGACGGCCAGCACCTGGCGCGTGCCGGTCTTGATCGCCACGACCGACGGTTCGGCCAGCACGATGCCATGACCTTTGACGTAAACGAGCGTCGTGGCCGTGCCCAGGTCAATGCCGATGTCGAGCGAGAACATTTTCGATAGGAAGGAGGCAATGGGGTTCGACCTTTTATCTTCAGCGCGGCGCGGCGCGGTATTGGGTGGCTCGGGGACTGGACGTCCCGCTGATCGCCACAGGCGTGGCGGGGATGGTTGTCAAGCGTGGCACTCCCTCAGCCGTGCGATGGCGGGCGGCCCACTCCAGTCGAAGACATGCTGGCATTTGCGCCAATTCTTGTCAATGGTAGTCTGACCGCCCGTAATCTTACGCGATTTTATCCAGAGAAGGACGGAAGACTTGGCTCGGTTCCGCAGCGTCAGGGTTCATAGACCATAATTTGAATGTTTAATGATAATGACCGCGGGACCGCTCATATCGGGGTTGGCTATTGTCGAAAATCCGCATACAAACCTGAGATGGCCCCCTGTCGTGTTTAAACCTCGCGTCGGGATTGCTTTCCGAGTCGAAATCGCTCAAACTGAAGAAACGATCTCCGTGCCCCAGTTCCGGCGACGCCGCGGCGCGGAGAAATCCATCCCGCGGCGAGGGGGGGCATGAAGCGACTTTCATCACGCACGATTATCTTTTTCACGGTCTTTATCGATCTGCTGGGTTTCGGCGTCATCATTCCGATATTGCCGGCGCTCAACCACATCTTCATGCCTCGGCAGCCGGGCGTCGGCGCGGCCGTCCTCATGACGGCTTTTTCGGCTCTTCAGATGTTGTTCAGCCCGTTTTGGGGACGCGTGTCCGACCGTTACGGCCGCCGTCCCATCCTGCTGCTCAGCCTGTTCGGATCGACGGCCTCCTACGTGATTTTCATGCTCGCGCCCAGCTTCGCCGTGCTGTTGGCCTCGCGCGTCTTTGCCGGCCTGTTCGGCGCAAACATCACCGCCGCGCAGGCTTACATCGCCGACGTCACCACCGAAAAGGAGCGCACGGCCGGCATGGGCCTGATCGGCATGGCTTTCGGATTGGGCTTCGTTTTCGGCCCGATCCTGGGGGGCGCGGCAACGCGCCTGGGAGCCTGGATCCACCCCGGCCTGATGCCCAATGCGGCTCCCGGCGCCATCGCGGCGGCCATCTGCGGCGCCAATCTGCTTTGGGCGATCGTCGCGCTGCCCGAATCGCTGCCGAGCGAGCGGCGGGGCCGAGTTCGTATCCGACATTTCGCCTCGACCCGCGAGGCGGTCGCGACCCTGTTTCATCCTTCTCTCGGGCCGCTGATTTTTCTCCTTTTCCTCGTGACGTTTGCGTTTTCAAACCTAGAGGTCAGTTTTTCGTTATATGCGGTCCGTGTCCTGCACATCGGCATCGAGGGAGTGTATCGGATTTTCGCGTTCATCGGGCTGGTCATGGCTTTCGCGCAGGGCTACCTCGTGCGCCGCCTGATCCGATATGTTCCCGAGTCGATCCTGATGGTCGCCGGCGCGGCGGTCCTGGCCTTGGGGCTGGCGCTGGTGACGGCGCGTGCCGGGGCCGTCTACGTGCTGTTGCCGATGGCCATCGTGGCTGTTGGGCAGGGGCTGTGTTTGCCCTCGATCCTGTCACTCGTCTCGCGCGGGGCTGGGACGCAGACGCAGGGCAACGTGCTGGGCACTTCGCAGGCCGCGGCCTCGCTGGCGCGGATTGTCGGTCCCGCTTGCGGGGGGATACTGTTCGATTGGGGTCCGGCGTGGCCGTTCCGCGCGGCCGCCGCGCTGATGACGCTGGCGGTGGGATGGGGGATATTCAGCCGCCGCCGGTTGATCGCGCACGCCGCAACGCCGGCCAGACCGACCCACGAACGAAAGGAGGAATTACGAACGGCGGGCTGAAATCATTCGCAGCCCACCAGGCACTCCTGGCGGCTCGCCGCCGTGATTCCGTTGCCGGCTGAGCCGTTGTCATGAGTGGAGAACCAGTAGTGACGGAAATCGTCGCTGTAACGGCCGATCCATTCCAATGCCGCCCGGTTGAATCCGATGTCCCGGTGTTCTTTCTCGGATTCAATCCATTTGTATTTCTGGATTTCCTGCACCTGGGCGTCCAGGTAGGTCTTGAGTTCTTGACGGTTCATCGTCGGCCACCCTTGATCGGGACCTGATCGATCCTGAAATCATTGAGACGACAGATGTAAGAATCAAATAAATGCAAACTATATGCAATGGAATTCATTGCGTGACTTATCCGTCCGGCGATCGACGCTCTCCGGGCGCCGGGGTCGCACTCAGGCATTTACAGTGAGACAATGACGCCTTTTTGCCAATATTAACCGGTCATTCGTCTCCTAATATTGCTTATCGGCCATTTCCCGGGCATTGATGATCATGGTTGCGACGTCCTGTCCATCCCGCCATCGAGTCACCTTCTTGAGATTATATTAGCATAAAACCTGCCAATTGTGTTACCGCGTCCGTTTCGGCGGGGGCGTTTGCGGGTTCCGCCGGAGGGAAAGGCACGACCACGACCGGGTTGGCGCGATTCCCAATCGCCGGCGACTCCGAGTTGGCCCCCGTCCCGGTTCTTCGCCACGCGGACTCGCAATCCTCGCCGCGCCGGGGTATGATACCCTCAGTGAGGAACCGGCCGTGGCGCTGCTCGAACTGGAAAACATCCGCTTCGTTCCCTCCGCCCACCGGCGCGTGACCTTCGCCGAACAAGTCCGACGAGTGGCGCTGGAGTGGCGTCCCGAGGTCATCGCGGTCGAACTGCCCGACACGTTGGCCGAATGGATCGTCCGCGGCGTCCTGCGACTGCCGCAGATATCGGCCGTCTGTTGGACTAACGAGGCCGATACCCCCGCCGGCCAGACGCGGTTGCGCTACCTCGCCATCGACCCGTGCGAGGCCGTGATCGAAGCCGTCCGCCTGGGGGCCGAGAATCAGATCCCGGTCGAGTTCATCGACCTGGACCTGCCCGGCCCGTCCGAGCGCCACCAATTCATCCCCGACGATCTGATCGTCGACAAGACCGGTTTGGAAGATTACGTCGCCGCGCTCGCGCCCTGGCTTTCGAGCGCCGAGGGGGATTGGCGCGCGCTGGCGCGCGAGTGCCGGATGGCCCGCCGCCTGCGCGAGTTGGCCGGCCGCCACGGACGCGTGCTTTGCGTGCTGGACATCGCCCACTTCCTCCGGGTGCGCGAACTGCTCGGCCAGAGCCGCATCGCCGATCCCCGGGGACTGGCCCCCATGGCGCTCAGCCGCAGGCCGGGTGTTTTCCTGACGCACCTCCATCCCCGCAGCCTTCTCGAGGTTCTGGGCGAAATTCCCTATGTCACGTATCTGTTTGAGCGTTCGCGCGAGGATCTGGACCTGTTCAGCGAAACGGGATTCGACAAGCTGGCCGCCGTGCAGACGATCCTCAAGGAAGCGGAGACCGTCTATCGCAAGACTTATCGCGCGCGGATCAACCTGACCCAGTGGAAAGCCCTGCTGCAGTACACGCGCAACCTCGCGCTGGTCCGCGGCCGGCTGCGACCCGACTTCTACGAACTGATCGTCGGGGCTCGCGGCGTGGTCGATGGCGATTTCGGCTACGAAGTCTATGAACTGGCCCGTTCTTATCCGCTCCAGGCCGACAAGGGGGGCGACCTGCCCCGCCTGATCCTGGCCGGCGATCACGGCCTGATCGAAGGGCGCGAAAACAAGTGGCGGGTCCAGCCCCTCTGGCCAGCGGCGCCGGCCGAGACGATCCGCCTGACCTTCCGCCGCCGCCCCAGCAAAGCTATGAAACATGTCTGGCGCGAGCAGTGGCAGCGGTCGGCGCACGTGGGCATCTGCTCCTGGCCGCCCGAGGACGAAATTCAGGAAAAATTCATGGATTTCATTCGCAAGCGCGCCCTGCAGGTGGTGACCGAGGATCGCAAGCAGGTTCAGGAGTTCAGCACGTCTCTGCTCGACGGACTCGACATCCGCGAGACGGTGCGCAACTGGCACACCGGCAAGCTTTACGTGCAGACCACGCCGCCGCCGCTGGGGCGTTGCGGAGCGGTCGTCCTCGTCTTCGCCGACGAGCCGCTGGGGCGCAAGGGAACCTGGCGGACGACCCTCTACGCCGAGAACCAGAACGAAAGCGACATTTCGTTTTACGCGACGCCGCTGGGCGAGCATGTGGTCGGGCCGCGCATCTGCCGCACGGAATTCGGCGGCATCCTGTCGATATATCCTTCGACGCGCATCCCCGACATCTGGTCGTTCGGCCTGGGCGGAGCGATTCGCCGGGCGTCGGAGGCGCTGCTGTCGGCCGCGATCCTCTTTTCGCCCGACCGCTACATCGCCTACGTGGCCGCGCGCCCGCCGCGCCGGCCGTTCCGCGACTTCGCGCGCGCCAATCGCAAGCACATCGTTTACCTCCCGCTCCACATGTTTTCGGCCTCGCATTTGAAGCGCGTGCGCCGCTTCCACATCCTCTCT
>JAMCWS010000323.1 GCA_023480605.1 bacterium | reverse complement strand
CATCCTCGACCCGACGGTCGTCGGGTCGAGGATGCGGCTGGTCGAGTCCAGCGGATCCACGGCCGGGTAAATGCCCAACTCGGCGATCTGGCGCGAAAGCACCGTCGTCGCGTCCAGGTGCGCGAATGTGTTGGCCGGCGCGGGGTCGGTCAGGTCGTCGGCCGGCACGTAGACCGCCTGCACCGACGTGATCGATCCCTTGTTGGTCGACGTGATCCTCTCCTGCAGGGCGCCCATCTCGGTGGCCAGGGTCGGCTGGTAGCCCACCGCCGACGGCATGCGCCCCAGCAGCGCCGACACTTCCGACCCCGCCTGGGTGAAACGGAAAATGTTGTCGATGAACAGCAACACGTCCTGGCCGAGTTCGTCGCGGAAATACTCGGTCATCGTGAGGGCCGAAAGCGCCACCCGCAGGCGCGCCCCGGGCGGCTCGTTCATCTGGCCGAACACCAACGCCGCCTTCGACTTGCCCGCTTCCTTGCTGACGACCCCCGATTCGTTCATTTCGATCCACAGGTCGTTGCCCTCGCGCGTGCGTTCGCCCACGCCGGCAAAGACCGAGTAGCCGCCGTGTTCCTTGGCGATGTTGTTGATCAGTTCCATGATGATGACCGTCTTGCCGACGCCCGCGCCGCCGAACAGGCCGATCTTGCCCCCCTTGGCATACGGCGCCAGCAGGTCGACGACCTTGATGCCTGTCTCCAGGATCTGCGTCGCCGGCAGCGTGTCGCTCAGCTTCGGGGCCGGGCGATGGATCGTCATGCGCTGGTCGGGCCGCGGCAGGGGTTCGCTCGTGTCGAGTGTTCGGCCCAACAGGTTGAAGATGTGGCCCAGCACCTGCGGACCCACCGGCACCGAGATCGGCTGGCCGGTGTCCAGCGCCTTCATGCCGCGCACCAGACCGTCGGTCGACCCCATCGCCACGCACCGGACCGTGTTGTTGCCGATCTGCTGGGCCACTTCGCCGACGACGCCGATGTTACGTTCGGGCGCTTCCACCCGGATCTCGTTCAATATGTTCGGCAGATTGTCCGATGCAAACACCACGTCGAACGTCGGGCCGATAACCTGTTTGATTTTACCTTCGTTCATGAAGTCGCCTCTTTCATTTAACCATCCCCAGGACGCAATACACGCTCATGTTTGCGATCTCAGTCGTTGCTTGATCGCGTCGATCATCCGCTGGATGCCCTGCCGGAGCCGGTGGATATCCGCCTCGGTCGGCGCCATTCGGGCGAAGGGCGGATATCTCTCCGCCCAGTATAGTTGTGAGATTTCCTCGCATATATCCAAGTAGGAGTCATATCCCCTGTCATAGTTGCCTAACTCAGTCAAAAGAACCGGCAGGTCATGTGTTTTTCGTAATGTCCAGCCATATAAAATCAACAATGCCTTCAGATACTTCTCGACAGCCTGTTGAAGATAAAATCCCGCGCCTACCGGATTATGATGCGACAGCATGATCTCCGACCGCTCCATGTCCTCGTCGGCGATTCGCAGCCATTCGGCCGTCAAGGCTTCCTTCTCATGCGGCATAGAGCTCGATTCCGTGTCCGATGATCTCTTGAATGAATGGATCTTGAATAGCCACCCTTTCCGATAGTTCCTCCGGCGTAAGCACGAAGATATCCTTGGGGATTCGATCCTCGACTCCCCGCAGGCTCCTTCGTGCCTCCAGACACCGATCGAGAAACCGGACCGGCGTTTCCTTGATAATCAACAGGTCGACGTCGCTATCCTCATTGGGTTCCCCCCAGGCGTGGGATCCAAAAAGGATAATCTTCTGCGGGTGATACGCTTCAACCAGTCTTTCAGTGATCTTTTGGATACTCGATTGCATATTAAGGCTCGAAATCCGCAGGATGGCTTCTTCACCGACTTCCTCACGGATGTGTTCCACGCTGGAATCCAGAAACTCTACGGTTTATGTTCTGCCAGTACGGTCACGATATGCTTTTGCCTGGTCCGTTAATATCGCCCCCGTATTCCTATCCTTTCAGCGCTTCGGCGCCGCCGACGATCTCGAGTAGTTCCTTGGTGATCGCCGCCTGGCGCGCTTTGTTGAGTTTGAGCGTCAATTGATCGCCCAATTCCGTGCAGTTTTTGGTGGCGTTGTTCATCGCCACCATGCGCGCGCTGTGCTCGGCCGTGGCCATTTCGGCCATCGTAATGTGGATCCGCGAGGCCAGATAGCGCGGAAGCAGCATTTCAATGACCCGCCCGACCGACGGCTCGAACAGATAATCGGCCGGTTGCGAGGCCGTCCGGCGCCCCGCCTGCGCCCTTTCGTCCCGCCCCTCGATCAGTGCCTGGGCGCTCAGCGGCAGATACTGTCCCAGCGTGGGCCGGTAGACGACCGTCGAGATGAAGCGCGAGTAAAGCAGATCGACCCGGTCGCATTCCCCGGCCAGAAAACGTTTGACCAGCGACTCCGCGACGCGACGCGCCTCGATCGGGTCCGCCGCCCCCTTCAACCCGATGACCGACTCGACGATCGGCCACGACCGCCGGCGAAAGTAGTCGTGCCCCTTGCGCCCCACCGTGACGAGTTGCCATTGGGTCTGGGATTGCGACTTCAGCAGATCCTCGGCCTTTTTGATCAGGTTGGTGTTGAACGAGCCGGCCAGGCCCCGGTCGGCCGTGAAAAGCACCAGGATCCGCCGCGGCCCCTCCCGTTCTTCGAAAAGCGGATGCTGGCGCAGGTGCTCGTCGGCCGATAGGCGCCCCAGCAGTTCCTGAAGCTTGGCGGCGTAAGGGCGCGCGGCCATCAGGTTCGCCTGCGCGCGACGCAGTTTCGCCGCCGCCACCATCTCCATGGCCCGCGTGATCTGCTTGATGTTGCGCACCGATCGCACCCGGCGGCGCAGGACTTTCAGAGATTCCACCGCCATTGGCTCAAGCCACCTTCATCCGGAGTCGTTCGCCCTTGCATGCCGGCCGTCCGCCGGCCGGTTCGAGACGGCCGCTCATTTCCCTTCCTCGATCTTCGCGGGCTGGTACGGCTGGGTCCAGGCCATTTCGTAATACGCGATCGTCCCCCTCGACGTCATCCGCGCCTTGCTCGATGTGACCCGGGCGCGCACATAAAGCTCGTTGCCGATCACCTGGTAAATCGCATCGGTCCCGTCGACAATCGCCAGCACTTGGCCCGTCTGCCCCCCTTTGCGTTGCCCGACGAATTCGGTCCGGTAGGTCACGCCGGCTTCGGGCCTGATGCGCAGCGCCAGCTCCGCCCGTCCCGTCCGCAGGCCGGCCAGTTCGACGCCCGTCGTCGCGTAAAAATCGCCCCGGTCGATCGCCCGGATGATGTTCTCCGCCGTCAGGCTCGCGGCACGCACCATCAGCCATCCGTGACCGGCCCCGAAGGCGCTGTCGGTCAGGTGGTTGTGCGCGTCGTCGACCGCCACGCCCAGCATGAGCGGCTTGCCGCGCGCGATCCGGTCGGCCAGCACCGTGTCCCACGTCGCCTCGGTCGCCGGCAGCGACACCGAACTGCCCGAGTCGTCGTTGTTGATCTCCATCTGGTTCAGGCCGTCGATCCGGCAGACGTCGGCGGCCGTCAGATGCGACCAACCAGGGTGGTTGAGGTGGGCATGCATCTCGACGCCGGCGGCTTTGCTCTGCGAGGCCACGAGTTTAGCGGCGCTGTTGGCCTGCCACACCCCCGGATCCGTCTGCCCCGCCGCGGCCGCCGGCGCTTCGATCGGGTCCACGATGTTGGTTGCGACCACATGCACCCGGTAATCGGTGTTTTGCGGCGTCGGGCAGGTGATTTCCTCCCCCGGCATCAGCAGAAAGCTTCCGGGCGTTTCGAATCGCGGGCTGAACTCGGCATACGTCTTCAGGCGCGCCAGGCGCTTCCCCCCGCTGGTCTCCTCGTCGACCCATTGCGTCCCGAAAAGCGCTTTGTAACGATCGAGCGCCTCCTGGCTGGCGAAACCGTGTTTCGGCTTCGTTTCGGTCGGCGGGGCGATTTCCACCCAGCGCTGCCCTTCCTGGAAGACGTTGTGATCGGTCAGCGCAAGGAAGTTGTAACCGCGGCTCTTATACCACTCCACGACACACTCGGGAAACGAATTGCCGTCGCTATAGAGCGAATGGCAGTGGATATTCCCCTTGTACCAATGTTCCGTCGCGTCCTGCCCGGCGGCGCGTGCGGCCGCCGTCCACATCAGGACCGCGGCGGCGATGGCGAACACCGCGCCTCGCACCAACGGCCGCGGGGCCATTCGTTGGGAATTCATCGTGAGTTGTGTCATAAGGCCGCCGCTCTCCGGAATTGTTCCTTGAATTCGGCGATCGCCCGCTTGAGATTGGCTTCGATCGCCTCGCTCAAGACACCCGTGCGGTCCAGGTCGTGATGGATGTCGTGATACTTGTCTTCGATGTAATCATTCAACCCTTTTTCGAAAGCCGCCGCCCGCGCGACGTCGAGGTCGTCCAGGTAGCCCTGCGTCGCGGCGTAGAGAATGCAGATCTGGCGCGACTGGGCCTGCGGAACGTGAAGGCCCTGTTTGAGCACCTCCGACAGGCGCGCGCCCCGGATGAGCTGCTGCTGCGTGGCCTTGTCCAGGTCCGATCCGAACTGGGCGAAGGCCGCCAGTTCGCGATACTGCGCCAGGTCCAGCCGCAACTGGCCGCCGACCTTCTTCATCGCCTTGGTCTGGGCGTTGCCGCCCACGCGGCTCACCGAAAGGCCCACGTTCACGGCCGGCCGCTGACCCGCGTAAAACAGGTCGGGCTCCAGGTAGATCTGGCCGTCCGTGATCGAAATCACGTTCGTCGGGATGTAGGCCGCGACGTCGCCGGCCTGCGTTTCGATGATCGGCAGCGCCGTCAGCGATCCGCCCGTGACCGGATCCATCCGTATCTCGAGCCCTTCCTTGTCGGCCATGGCTTCGAGCGCCTTGGCCGCCGCCCGCTCGCCACCCGAGATGCCACCGTAGACTTTCCCGTCGACGCCTCCCTTGCCGGCGTCGGCTGCCTCGCCACACTTCACGATGCAGTATTTTTCCTCGAGCTTGCAGGCGCGCTCCAACAGGCGGCTGTGCAGGTAGAACACGTCGCCCGGGTAGGCCTCGCGACCCGGCGGCCGGCGCAGCAGCAGCGAAATCTGGCGGTAAGCGGCCGCCTGCTTCGAAAGGTCGTCATAAATGATCAGGACGTGCTTGCCCTGCCACATGAATTCCTCGCCGATGGCCGCGCCGGCGTAAGGCGCCACGAACAGCATCGCCGCCGGATCGTCGGCCATCGCCGCCACGACGATCGTGTATTCCATCGCCTTGTGTTCGCGCAGCACCTGCAAAACGCCGGCCACCGACGAGGCCTTCTGCCCGATGGCCACGTAGATGCAGATGACGTCCTTGCCGCGCGAGTTGATGATCGTGTCGATGGCGATGGCCGTCTTGCCCGTCTGGCGGTCGCCGATGATCAACTCGCGCTGCCCGCGCCCGATGGGGATCATCGCGTCGATCGCCTTGATGCCAGTCATCAGCGGCTGCTTGACCGGCTGCCGGCTCACCAC
>JAMCWS010000022.1 GCA_023480605.1 bacterium | reverse complement strand
CCCTGGCCCCGCATCGGCGGGCTGCAGGTGAGCGAGGTCAAAGGCGAGGATGGGCTGCGCTGATGGGAACCTTCGCGATAACCAACATCGGCACCCTCGTCTCAGGCGAACTGGCCGCGCCGATCCGGATCGGCAACCGCGTGTGGATCGGCGGCGGCGCGATCGTCTGCCCCGGCGTGACGATCGGCGACGACACGACGATCGGCGCCGGCAGCGTCGTGACGCGCGACATCCCCGCGGGCGTCGTCGCCGCCGGCAACCCCTGCCGCATCATCCGGCGGCTGGGGGAGTCCGCGCCGGGGCGGGTGGTGTAGGGATTATGGTTTTTACGGTTAAGCGGCTCAACCTTACCATCGCGTCGCCCGCACGCCCTCTCGCGCCTTGGTCATGTACAGCCACCATGAGGTCAACCAGGGCTCGTCAATGCCGGCCGCGCGGGCGGCTGCGATGAGGAGGGCGCGGATCTCGCGCAGCTTGAGGCTCAGCGGGTGCTGCTTTTCCGGACCAGGCAACCGCAGGGCATCGGTGCCGAGAAGGGCCAGGATTTCGTCGGCCTTGGCCGCGACGAGGCGGCCGGTGGGCGTCGCCGCGGCGGCGCGACCGAGCCATTTGCCGTAGGGATAGGGTTCGCCGTCGAGCACCATCGCGGCGCGCAAGGCGTGGCCGATGGCGGGTACGAGGGCTTGCAGAAGGGCCAGCCCGTCCCGGCGCTCGATGGGATTGTCGCAGGCGCGGTGTTCGCTGCGCATTTCGACGTAGTGGTAGCAAAACCATGCCCGGCGCACGGCGTCGGACATCGGTTGCCTCGCACGCGACGCCAATTCCGAGGCGAATCCGTCGGTGTCCAGGAGAACCTCGCATGGCCGCAGTTCCGCCATCAGTTGCATGTCGCACTCGCCCACCCGGCACGCGAAATCCTCGCGTGATTCCAGGTTCAGATGGCCCGGTTTGCCATCCAGCTTGAATTCGAAGAACCTTGTGGTCGACAGGGCGTCAGCCTGCTCGATCTTGTGCGACGGCGCCAGCATCCATATGTCAAGATCCGAGTACGGATCGTCGACCCCCAGAGTTGTGGACCCATGAAAGACAATCGACGCCTCGGGGATTGCCGTCCGAAGCGCCGCGCAACCATCAATGTATTCGGGAAGGAATTCGCGCAGCCTCCGCGCCCAGTTTTCTTTTATTTCAGTCGGATTCATTATTTAGGCGAGACCTTTTACCGGCGCGCTTCCCAGAGATACACCATGATCCCCTTCTGCGCGTGGAGGCGGTTTTCGGCCTGGTCGAAGACGATCGAGGCCGGGCTGTCGAGCACCTCGTCGGTGATTTCCTCGCCGCGGTGGGCGGGGAGGTCGTGCATGACGAAGGCGCCTGCCGGGGCGGCGGCCATGAGCGCGGCGCTCACCTGCCAGGGGGCGAAAAGCTTGGCGCGCGCCTCGGCCTCATGCTCCTGGCCCATGCTGGCCCAGACGTCGGTGTAGACGGCCTGGGCCCGCTCGACGGCGGCGCGCGGGTCGCGCTCGAAACGATACGACCCGCCGTGGCGGGCGGCCTCCGCGGCCGCCAGGCGCGCCGCCGCCGCGCCGGGCTCATAGCCTTCGGGCGAACTGACCGTCACGTTCATCCCGAGCCGCGCGCCGATGATCATCAGCGAGTGGCAGATGTTGTTGCCGTCGCCGATGTAGGTCAGATTAAAACCTTTCAGGTCACCGACCTTTTCGCGAAGCGTCATCACGTCGGCCATCGCCTGGCAGGGGTGCTCGGCGTCGGAAAGGGCGTTGATGACGGGAATGCGGCAATGCTCGGCGAGGCCGTCGACGGTGGCCTGGGCGAACGTGCGGGCGGTCACCAGGTCGAACCAGCGCTCCAGGTTGCGGCCGACGTCATGGATCGACTCGCGCTTGCCAAGGCCGATCTCCGCGGCGCCCAGGTAGACGGCGTGGCCGCCGAGCTGGAACATGCCGATCTCGAACGTGCAGCGCGTACGCAGCGACGGCTTCTCGAAAATCATCGCCAGCGACTTGCCGGCCAGGTGTGGTTCGTGACCGCCCCGGCGCAGGCCCTCCTTCATCCGCAGCGAACGCTCCAGGATGGCGTCGATGGCGTCGCGGTCGAGGTCGGCGGCGGTCCGCAGGTCGCGTTTGTGTTGGTGGATCGGGCTCATGGCGTTCACACCTCCTGCTTGAGGATCGCGGCGCTGAGGATGTCGACGGCCTGGTCAACCTCCTCGCGTGTGGTGTTGAGGGGCGGCAGCAGGCGCACGGTCTGGCTGGCCGTGACGTTGACGAGCAATCCGGCCTCCTCGCAGGCGAGCAGCACGTCGGGGGCGCCCTCGGTCAGTTCGACGCCGATCATCAGTCCCCGCCCACGGATCTCGCGCACGAGGCGGCTGGGCTCGATCGCCCGGGCCAGCCGCTGGGTCAGGTATTGGCCCGTTTCGGCGGCGCGCGCCGGCCAGTTGCCTTCGATCAGTTCGCTCACATAGGCGTGGGCCGCGGCCGAGGTCAGGGCGTTGCCGCCCATCGTCGAGCCGTGCGAGCCGGGGGCGAAGGCCTGCCCGACGGCGTCGGTGCAAAGCATGGCGCCCATGGCCAGCCCGCCGCCCAGGCTCTTGGCGATCGTCATGATGTCGGGCGTGACGCCGTAATATTCGTATCCCCACAGCGTGCCGGTGCGGCCCAGGCCCGTCTGGACCTCGTCGAAGATGAGCAGCATGCCGCGTTCGTCGCACAGACGGCGAATCCCTTCGACGAAGGCGCGGCTCAGCGGGCGGATGCCCCCTTCGCCGAGGATCGGCTCGACCATGACGGCGCCGGTGTGTTCGTCCGCCATGGCACGAACGCTATCCAGGTCGTCAAAGCGGGCGTATTTGAAGCCCTCGAGCAGCGGGTCGAAATTGACCTGTACTTTTTTTTGGCCGGTGGCCGTGAGTGTGGCCAGTGTCCGGCCGTGGAAGGATTCTTCCAACGTGATGATCCCGTGACGGCCCGGACCGCGGTTCTCGCGCATCCAGCGCCGGGCGATCTTGATGGCCGCCTCGTTGGCCTCGGCTCCCGAATTGCCGAAGAACACCCGGTCGGCAAAACTGTGGCTCACCAGCAGCCTGGCCAGCTCGACCTGCACCGGGATGTAATAGAGGTTCGAGCAATGAACGAGCGTCGCGGCCTGTTCCTGGATCGCCCGCGTGATGCGCGGATGGCAATGGCCCAGGCTGCAAACGCTGATGCCGGTCAGGAAATCGAGGTAGCGCTTGCCGCCGGCGTCCCAGACCCAGGATCCCTCGCCGCGCACGAAAGCGAGGCGTCGCGTCCCGTAATTGGGCGTGTAGACTTTTTCGTATTCGGCGCGCCATCCGGCGTTGTCGAGGCGCGGCAGGCCGACCGGATACGGATCCTTGGAAAACGATGGCGTCATGAGCGGCTCTCCTCTCTTTCGTTGTGGTCTTGGAGCCGGAAAAAAAAGTTTTATTATACGTAAAACGGCGTTCCCGTCAAGAAAGACCGCACGACAAATTATACGGCCGGCCGTGTCCGGCCGGATTGCGGGACGGCCGCCCGTCGGATTTTCCCTGACGCACGGGCCGGACATGACGCGGATCTTTACACGGCGCCGGATTTCGCGCATAATCGCGGCCGCCAGTGTAGGGGTGATGATCCCACCCGGCGGTACCCGGACAACGGCGACGTCTTGCGTTTCAGCAGCCAATTCCCCCGCCATTCCGCCCTGTGGGTCATTTGCTCCCGCTTTGGATTTCGCGATTCGACCGAGCGAAAGACTCGCACCCATGATAGCTATCTGCGCCTGGTGCGGCTTTGATATGGGGACGATCGGCGCCGACGGCGGCGGTCGAGGGCCAATCACGCATGGCTTGTGCGACTCCTGCCATCGTAAGCTGATCGCCAATTACACCCAATCGTTCCGCGATTTCCTCGATCATTTGCCCGTGCCCATCCTGCTGCTGGAACCGGGCGTGACGGTCCTGACGGCCAACCGGAGGGCTCGCGCCTTACTCGGCAAGGAGCTGCCGGAGATCGAAGGCCGCCGCGGGGGCGACGTGATCGAGTGCGTTCATGCCCGCACGCCCGAGGGCTGCGGCCAGACCATCCACTGCCGCGGTTGCGCGATTCGGCGGACCGTCACGGAAACGTTTGCCACCGGCGTCAGCCGGATGGGCGTCCCCACCTACCCCGACATCGCGACCCGTTCGGGGGCGAGGCGGATTCGCTTTCGGATCACGACCGAAAAGGTCAACGAATTCGTTCTACTGCGCATCGACGAAGTCGAACCGGCCGATGCGCCGGAGGCGGATCCGCCCGCCGTGCCCTGATGTCGCGTTTCGCAGGGCGCGGCTGGATCGTTCCGCCGCCGGTCCGATCCGCCCCGCACCTTCCGTGAAGGACAACCGATCATGACGAAAATCTGCGCCTGGTGCGGCGCGAAAATGAAATCGGACGACGATGAAGCCGGCCGTCCGATCACCCACGGCATGTGCGACGATTGCCTGAAGAAAGTCCTGAGTCGATATCCGCAACCCGCCGGCGGGTTCCTGGACCGGCTCAACGTCCCGATCCTGATCGTCGATAAGGACGGATGCGTGATAACGGCCAACATCGCCGCGCGGCGCCTGTCCGGCAAGGAATTGCCCGAAATCGAATGGCGAATGTGCGGCAACGTCATGGAATGCGTGCACGCCCGGCTGCCCGAGGGATGCGGTTACACGCCGTTTTGCCCCAACTGTCCGGTACGCACGGCCGTCGTGCAGACGTGGGCCACCGGCCGGGCCGTCGTCGACACCCCCGCCCACCTGGACGTGGAAACGCCCCGCGGCATCCACCGAATGCTCTTGCGCATATCCGCCGAGAAAGCCGGCGCCTACGTTCTGCTGCGAATTGTCAACGACGTAAGGACGAACGCAGGATAAGGACGGACGCCGCACCCCCCGGCGGGCCGGCCGGTTGACCGGCGCCGGCCAACTCAATCACGGCGCACGGCGACGCACCCCATCTCGATCTCATGCAGGTTCATCTTGACCGGCCTCCCGTCTCTGCTATCCTCGGCCATGGTCACGTGCGGACGTGGCGGAACTGGCAGACGCGCTGGATTTAGGTTCCAGTTTCGAAAGAAGTGGGGGTTCGAGTCCCCCCGTCCGCACCACGCTGATTCTGTTGGAGATAGGCCCTATTTACAAAATGTTCATTTGTGTATGAAAGGCTGCAATATGGCTGTAAACGGTGCACGTTTGCTCTATTAACGCCGCATCGGTTTTTCGTGCTCTGAGATTCCCCCGACCGGGCGCCGCCAGGCCGGGGATCTTTTTTTTTAGCCTTGGTTCGGCTTGGTGAATGAGTTGCGAAATGGCGGAATCCTGACAGGAGATGTGAACCAGAGGGTAATCCTGAATTGATCGAGGAAGGAACCGAGCCGCCAGCAGGCTGAAAAAGGATTGGCTGACAAAAATACAGACCCCTATGTCAGCTTCTATTCGTTTGCATTTGCGCCCACATGGGATCATAATTTGTTGAAGATCAGGGGA
>JAMCWS010000096.1 GCA_023480605.1 bacterium | reverse complement strand
CACAAGCGACCAGCCCGGGCCATCCACGGCCAGGTCGGACGTCAGCGCCACCCCCCGGCGCTCGCCGTCGGCGGTCATGAGCCACTCGATCGTGGGACCGAGCGCACCGGCCGGCGAGGGGGCGACGGCGAGCCAGATGACCAGAACGAACGACGTCGCCCGCGCGGCGCGCGCCAGCCGGCGGCCCCCGTCGGTATCCCGCATCTCCCCGGGAATCCATCCCGTTGTTGGAATTCGGTTTAACGGACGCTGCGCCTGTTTTTTCATTGACAGCCCCAACGTGAATTGGAGTAATTTTGTTACCAATTGCGGCCTGCTGCAAGTAGTTTGCGCAGGCGGCGCGCCCGAGGCGGCTCGTAAAGGGCGGTTTATTCCCGCCGCCGCATCGTTCTCACCAGGACTCACCGCATGGGCATCATCGAGACGGATCGATTGACAAAGATATACGTGCGCGACGTGATCGATACGGAGTTTGGCAAGCTTCGCATCCGCTTCACCGACCGCAAGACCGTGGCCCTCAAGGATCTTTCACTCGACATCCGCCAAGGCGAAATTTTCGGCCTGCTCGGTCCCAACGGCGCCGGCAAAACCACCACCATCAAGATCCTCATGGGCATTCACTACGCCACCTCCGGCACCGCCCGCCTGATGGGCAAGCCGCTGGGCGACCGCTCGGTCAAGAGCCGGATCGGCTTCCTGCCCGAAAACCCCTATTTTTATGACTACCTGACCGGCTGGGAGTTTCTCGATTTCTACGGCCAGCTCTACGGCATGCCGAAAAAAGCCCGCCGCGCCAAAATCGAGGCGTTGCTCGAACAGGTGGGGCTCAGCCACGCGGCCAACCGCCCCCTGCGCGGTTACAGCAAGGGGATGGTTCAGCGGGTCGGCCTTGCGCAGTCGCTCATGAACGACCCCGAGATTGTGTTCCTCGACGAACCGCAGTCCGGGCTGGATCCCCTGGGGCGCAAGGAAGTCCGCGACATCATCCTCTCGCTGCGCGACCAGGGCAAGACGGTCTTCTTCTCCTCGCATATCCTCTCCGACGCCGAGATGATCTGCGACCGGGTGGGCATTCTGTTCAAGGGCGAACTCCGGTCGGTCGGCCGACTGGGCGAACTGCTCAACCAGAGCACCGGTGAGTGGGAATTCGTCGTCCGCGGCGTCGACGAGGTCGCGATGGAACACTGGCGCGGCCGCCTGGCCCGGCTGAGCCAGGTCGAAGGCGACTACTGGGCCGTCTGCAAGGAGGAGGCGCTGACGCAGGAGATCATCCGCGACGTGGTCGGCAAGGGGGGGATGCTCCTTTCGCTAACGCCCCGGCGCGAGTCGCTCGAAGACTACTTTATCCGCGAAGTCCAGGGGCGCCGCTCATGAAGAAAATCGTCGCCATCGCCAACAACACCTTCAAGGAAGCGGTGCGCAACCGCGTGCTCTATGTCATCCTGATGTTCGCCTTGATTCTGATCATCTTTTCGGGCGCGCTGGGTGAATTGACTATCGCCTCCAAGTTCAAGATCATCAAGGATCTGGGTTTTATGGCGATCAACCTTTTCGGCGTCGCGATCGCCGTCTTCGTCGGGGTTTCCCTCGTCTACAACGAACTCGAAAAACGGACCATCTACACCATCGTTTCCAAGCCCATCGGCCGCTGGCAGTTCCTTCTGGGCAAGTATTTCGGCCTGCTGCTCACCGTCGGCGTCAATGTGGTCATCATGACCCTGTTTTTCCTGGCGACCCTCCATTTTTATGCCACCCAGGCCGACGGCGATCACAACCTGTTTTACCTGCTGGCGACCAGCATCGGCAAGGCGTTCGTCAACTTGTTCGCCTGGAGCGCCTTCACCCCGACCCAGAACGTCATGGTGGTCATCGCCATCACCTTCCTGGAACTGGCCATCATCACCGCCTTCGCCATCCTCTTTTCCTCGTTCTCGACGCCGACGCTGAGCATGTTTTTCACGGTCCTGACTTTCGTGGCCGGCCGCCTCAACGAGGATATCGTCCGGTTTGCCGACCAGATCGTCAAAAACGCCCTGGAGGCGGCCGAAGCGGCGGGGATGAAAGTGCATTACCCGCTTTCCTATTACCTGGCGATGGGCGCGGCGCACGTCGTGCCCAACCTGGGCGCCTTCCACCGCACGGTGGAACAGGCCATTTATGAACCCAGCGTCAATATCTGGTGGATCGGCACGGTGGCCTACGGCATCCTCTACACGGCGGGGATCCTCGGGCTGGCGATTTTGATCTTTAGTCGGCGCAACTTCAAATGACACTCGGCCGGATTCTCAAATCGACCTTCGCCTGTCTTCTGGTGGCAGCGCTGCTCGCCGGGGCGATCGAATTGCAGGATCAGTTGATCAAGCGGCGTCGGGCCGAACCGTTTCGCTTTCGCGACACCCTTTACCTGCCCGACAGCCGCTACGTGCAGGCCATCTCGCTCGGTTACGACCAGTTCGCGGCCGATTTCCTGTGGCTGCGCATGATCCAGTCGTTCGCCGCCGGCTGGTCGCGCCCCGAAAACGCCCAGCAGATGATGAATTATTTCAACGTGATCACCGACCTCGATCCCAAGTTCATCCCCACGTATTCCTTCAGCATCATGGCGGTCGGCGAGGGTGCGCATCAGGACCAGATGGTCCACGATATAGTCCGGAAGGCGATGCTGAAGGTGCCCAATAACTACGTCATCCCCAAAGAAGGCGCGTTCTATGCCTATTGGCAAATGAAGAACACCGACCTGGCCAAGTATTACGTGCGCATGGCCCGCAAGGACCCCAATTGCCCGGCATGGGTCGACCGCTGGGAAGGCTACTTCGACATGAAGGGCGGGCGGTATTACATGGCCTACGAAAAATTCCTCAAAGATTATGTTCACGCCCTCGATGCTCATAACTATCAGATCATCAATATCTATCTGAACCAACTTGTCAACACCGTCAACGAATGGATGACCGACAAGATCAGGCAGGCGGCGGTTAAATGGCACAACGAAAAGGGCGATTGGCCGACGGTTGAGCAACTCGACGCCGCCGGAGCCTTCAAAGGCGTGGAGCTCCCCGACTGGGGCAGGATGCTGAGCGCGCTCGATCGCGCGCGCGACGACAAAGTTCCCGTGGCCCGCACCGACGATGAACTCGAACTCTTCATCAAGCGCACCATCGTCAAGTGGGACAAACTGCCCCCCGGTCCGTTCGACTTCATGAAGCCCACCTACCCGGGTTTCGTCATCTGGCGGGGTCTGCCCTCCACCGACGAGCGCTTCGTGATGCCGCGCGGCAAGCTCCTGGGGTACCTGAAAGAACTCATGGACGGAGTCCACACCGCGGCCCTGGTCTACCTGGAAGCCCATGGCAAGCCGCCCGCGGACTGGACCGACGTGGCGCCCGCCTTCAAGGAGTTCCCCGAGCCTTTTGGCGGCAAGTGGGTGTGGGATGCAAAAACAATGGAAATGTATCCCTCGACCTACCCGAATCTGCGCAATATGAACATTCCCACGGCGTTTTACTGAGCGCGACGGGGGAGCCAATGAGACGAATGGGACATATAAGACGAATGAAGGCCAATACGCTCCATACCGTCTACATTGAGAGATGATCCGGATTTGTTATCTTAATCGTTATCGTAATCGTAATCGTTATCGTAATCGTAATCGTCATCGTTGTCGGCAATCATAATACGTCCCCGTATCGGGCGACGTTCCGCCAGACAGGCAACTCACGTGGCCAGCCATGAATAACATACCCCCCTCGCAATCTGAAACCGACGCGCGCGAACACCGAGGGTTCGTCGTCGCCGGCCTGGGCAAGATGGGCATCATGCACGCCGCGATGCTGGGCGTCGTGCCCGGCGGCAAGGTCGCCGGTCTCGTGGACGTCGACGCCAAGCTGGGCGAGCATGTCCGCTCGATGGGGGTTGAAGCGCCGGCTTTCATCGACCTCGAAGCGTGTTTGGATGCCGTGCGGCCCGAGGGAGTCTGGATTGCCACGCCGCAATTCGCCCATCGCCCCCTTTTCGAAATATGTCTGCGCCGCCGGGTGCCGGTTTTCTGCGAGAAGCCCCTCGCCCACGCCCTCGTCGACGCCCGTGCAATGGCCGCTCTGGCCGCCGGCCAACCCGCCCTGCCCGTGGCAGTGGGCTTCATGCTGGCCCATAACCCGCTCTTCAGCCGCGCCGGCGAACTCATCCGCGGCGGGGCACTCGGCGCGATCAAATCATTTCGGGCCAGTTGCCGCCTCAGTCAGGTTTTCGCCCCCATGAAAGGATGGACCTTCACCCGCGACAAGGCCGGCGGCGGCGTGCTGATCAACTCCGGTTGCCACCTTTTGTTTATCCTGCTGGAGATGTTCGGCCGGCCCCGGTGCTTCACTGTCCGCGGCGGGGGGGTCCACAACGAAGTCGAGGATACGCTCGGGGCCCTGATCGATTACCCCAACGGTCTCTGGGGCGTTATGGAGGTCACCTGGAGCGTGCCCGGCCACGAGACGCAGACCCACGATGTGGAAGTGATCGGCACGGGCGGGACGCTGGAGGTCGGCAACCAGTGGTTGCGCGTCTGGCTGGCGCGCCGCACGTCGGATCTGCCGGCGGGCTGGACCCAATGGCGGCGGGCCGAATTGGAACCGCGCGCCGATTTCTCGCTCAGTCCCGATTATTGCGGCGACGAGTTCTACCTCGAGGACCGCGATTTTGTCGAGGCGGTGCGCAAGGGGCGCCCGCCCCGGGTCGGCGTCGCTGCCGCGCTGGCCGTCCAGGAGATGGTCGACGCAATTTACCGGGCATTGGAATCGGGCGCACCGGCCCCGATGCCGGCGGAGGGGGAGTCATGACGCTCGTCGACCAGATCGGCGGCCCCGACGGCGACCTGCTCAGCGTGCGGCGCGTGCTGACTGGCGCCGCGCCCGGCGAAGGCTCCGCCGACGAACGGCGCTGCCTGTTGGCGCATTACCAGGGCGAAAGCGCCTTGCGCCAGGGTCTGGAGCGCCGCCGCGCCGAAGGCTTTAAAACGGTCGTGGCGATGGGGGATGCGCGATTGTTCGCCGCGCTGGGACGCAAGGGCTCGTCCCAGGTTCCCTTGCCGGCGCCCGTCGTTCCCAACATGCAAGGCTTCATGCGCGAGGCGGTCGAGTATGGCATGGTCGGCGCCGGCTTGCGCCGGGCCTGGCGCGTGGGGCCGGTGGCTCTGGTGGGGCTCGGGGTGCGTGGGGTCGGGCGGGCGCCGGCGCTGGCGCGGCGTGACTTCCCGACGATGCTCGAGTGTTTCGTCGAACTCGAACTCGCCGATTTCACCCGCTACGATCCCCCGGTGGTCTTTCTGCAGGCCCAGATGACCGACCTCGCGCTCGCCCTGCGCAATCCCCGCATCTTCGAGGCCTACCTCAGGGCCGTCCGCGGCCGCACCGGCGCCCTTCCGGGTCTGGCCACCCAGAATTTCGGGCACTTGGCGGCGGCGTTGAAGATCTGGGGTCTGGAAGTCGACGCCGTGCTGACGCCGTGGGAGGAGTCGGGCGCCCGATTACGCCCCGCGGCTGTTGGCGGCGGCCGAGCGGCT
>JAMCWS010000036.1 GCA_023480605.1 bacterium | reverse complement strand
AACGCATGATGTCGAGCGAAAGATTATGAACTGCCCGCGTGCGTCGCCATCGCCGCCGAATCCCGCGGCCACATGCAGGCCTGCCTGCAAGCGTGCGGCGCCCGCTGAATCTGAAAGGAATCTATCATGGACACGATCGGCATCGGCATTCTGGGCTTTGCGCACGGACACGTCGCCGGCTACATCAACCGCTGGCGCCAGCACCCCGAGATGGGCATTGCCGTCAAGGCCGGCTGGGATCACGACGCGGCCCGGCTCAAGACGGCATGCGAACCCAACCAGATCGAACCGGCCGCGACGGCCGAGGCGTTGCTCGCCCGCAACGACATCAAGGGGGTCGTCATCGCGAGTGAGACGGCCTACCACTGCGAACTGACCGAAAAGGCGGCGGCGGCGGAGAAGGCCATCGTCGTGCAGAAGCCCATGGCGCTGACGCTGGAGGAGGCCGACCGCATGATCGCCGCCGTCGAAAAGGCCAAAGTGCCCTTCACGATCGCCTGGCAGATGCGCGTCGATCCGCAAAACGTCCGGATGAAGGAACTGCTGGCCGAAGGCGGCCTGGGCAAGGTCTTCATGGTCCGCCGGCGCCACGGCCTGGCCACCCACCGCATGGGAACTTTCGAGAAGACCTGGCACGTCGATCCCAAGATGAACCGCGACATCTGGGCCGACGACTCCTCGCACCCGATCGACTTCATCCACTGGCTGCTGGGCAAACCCGAGACGGTGACGGCCGAACTGGCCAGCCTGCTCAACCCGAAAATTCCCAACGACAACGGTATCGCCATTTTCCGTTACCCGAACGGCATGCTGGCCGAGGTGGTCTGTTCGTTCGTCTGCCCGGCGCACGAGAACACGACGGAGATCGTCTGCGAAAAGGGGACCGTGATCCAGAATTACGGCGACGCGATCAGCTGCAATCCGGGCGTGCCGCGCCCCGAGGGAGCCGAAGGCTTGAAATGGTTCCTGATGGACAAAGGCCAATGGATCCCCAGCGGCATCCCCTCGCCCGCCGGTCACGGCGAGCGTATCCAAGGCCTGGCCGGGCCGCTCTCCGAGTTCTTCCATGGCCGCCGGCCGCCGATCGCCACGGCCCGCGAGGGGCGCGAGTCGCTGCGGATGGTGCTGGCCTGCTATGTCTCCTCCAAGGAGGGCCGCCGCGTCAAGCTCGACGAACTGTGACATCCGGCCATCAACCGGCCGAACAACCCGGGCGGACGACGCCGACCGCGTCGGCCGCCGTTGGATATTCCCCCTTCTTCACTTTATAAGGGCAATGACCGAAAGGAACAACCCATGGCCAAGAAAACCGCGACCACGGCCGCCGAGCGCAAGCCGAACATCCTCCTGATCGGCATCGATTCGCTGCTGGCGACCCACATGAGCTGCTACGGCTATTTCCGCCAGACGACCCCCCACATCGACGAATTCGCCGAAGAGGGAACGCTGTTCGAGAACAACTTCTCGCCCCACATCCCGACCACGTCGGGCTACGCCACGATGCTGACCGGCCGCGACTGCTTCGGCACCGAGGTGGTGGCGCTGCGCCACAAGGGCGGGCTGACCGACAAGATCCGCACCCTGCCCGAGATCCTGCGCCGCGCCGGGTACGATACTTCCTGCGTCGGCTTCACCGGCAATCCGGCCAGCCGCGGCTTCGACAAGTACCTCGACTACAAGGCCTGGGGCGACAAGTCCGAAGGCCGCCTGGCCAAGGCCCAGGGTCTCAACGACGTCGCCATTCCTGAATTGCAACGCCTGGCCAAGGGCGACAAGCCCTTTTTCGTCCTGCTGCGCCACATGGACCCGCACTCGCCATACCTGCCTCCAACCCCCTTTGAGCGGATGTTCTACCACGGCAACGAGTGCGACCCGAAAAACAAGTCGATGAAGCCGGTCATGGATTTCAAGCCCTTCCGTGATTACTTCGCCCAGTGGATGCCGGCCGGCATCACCGACAAGGAATACATCATCGCCCAATACGACGGCGCCATCGCCTACATGGACGCCTGCATCCAGGCGATCTTCACCGAACTGGAGGCGCTTGGAATTCTTGACCAGACGATCGTCGTCATTAACGCCGATCACGGCGAAACGCTCTACGACCACGAGTGCTGGTTCGACCACCACGGCCTCTACGACGTGACGTTGCGCGTGCCGCTCATCATCCGCTACCCCAAGAAGGTGCCCATGGGCCTGCGTGTGCCCGGGTACATCCAGCACAAGGACCTGGTGCCAACGTTGCTCGATCTGATCGGCGTCAGGGCCAAGGATAATTTCGACGGCCGCTCGCTGCTGCCGATGATGTATGGCGAGGTTCCCAGCCACGAGTCGTCGTTCTATATCACCGAATGCACGTGGATGCGCAAGCACGGCTGGCGAACCCCGGAGTGGAAATTGATGGTGGCCCTCGAGCCCGACTTCCACTTCAAGCCCCCCGTCGAGCTTTACAACCTGGTCGAAGACCCCGACGAAAACAACAACCTGGCGGAACAAAAACCCGAGATCGTCAAGGCGTTGCGCAGCGAGATGGAAGCATTCATCGCCCGCCGCGAGAAAGAAATGGGCATCACCAACCCAATGCTCACTCAGGGCGACTGGCACGGCCACGCCGGCGTCGGCCCCTTCAAGACCAGCCAGCAGGCCTACGACACCTTGCACATCGGCGACCCCAAGGCCGCCCAGAAGTTGCAGGCCAAATGAGTTGAGTTCGTAACCAATCCCTGCGCCCCGTCCGGCGCGGACCGACCGTACAATCCGCGCCGGGCGGGGTTCCCGCCCCTTGTCACAAGGATGGATTTCCCGTGAGCGACAAACTGACCGTTTGCGTGATCGGCTGCGGCCCCATCGGCAACCGCCACGCGATGATTTACCGGGAGCTGGCCCCCAAGGCCGAGCTGATCGGCGTCTGCGACATCATCCAGGAACGCGCCGACATGGCCGCCGCCAAATGGGCCACCACCGCTTATTATGACGTGCCCACGATGCTGGAGCGGGCGCGGCCCGACATGGTGAGCGTCTGCACGGGCGGTTATGAGTATGGCAGCGAACACTACGAGCCGACGATGCAGGCGCTCGAAGCCGGCTGCCACGTGCTGGGCGAAAAGCCCATCAGCAACCAGATCGACGAAGCCGAGCGCATGGTCGCGCTGGCGCGCCAGAAGGGCCTGTGCTACGGCATCGACCTCAACCACCGGTTCACGCCGGCGGCCCGCCTGGCCAAGAAATGGCTCGATGAAGGGCGCTTGGGCCACCTGCTCTTTATGAACATGGCCATGTGGATCAAGAATCCGCGCGAAACGTCTCCCTACTTTCAGATCAAGGCGCTCAATCCCCACAGCGTCGACATCATGCGCTACTACTGCGGCGACGTCGAAGCCGTCCAGTGCTTCGCGCTCAAGGCGCCCGGCCGCAAAATCTGGTCGACCGCCCAGTTCAACATGCGCTTCAAATGCGGCGCCCTCGGCCACCTGACCGCCAGTTATGACATCGAGCGCGGCCACCCGATGGAGCGCGCCGAGGTGGCCGGCACGGGCGGGCGGTTCATCGTCGACGACATGTATCGCGAGGCGACGCTCTTTCCGGCGGGCGATTCAACGAAGCTGGTCTATACCAACCCGATCTTCGGCGGCATGACCGAATTCACCGACACCTTCCGCAACCGCCTGCGCCGGTTCGTCGAACAGGTGCTCGAGGGGACCGCGCCCGACCAGATCGACGGCAAGGCGGCCGACGGCCTGGCGGCCCAAAAAGTGCTCGCCGCGGCGATCGAATCACTCGAAAACGAGAAGATCGTTTACCTGAAGTAGTCGCTCCCGGCGAAGCCGGCCGTCCTCGCGGCGTCAGGATCGCCCGCCGCCGACGTTATCTTTTATTGAAGCACCCGTCGATGGCAACTATGCTTCGAATAAGCCATCATTGGATCTCGACAACGAGAGGATAACATCATGAATCGTGACGGACGTTCATCACCGCGCCGCTGGCCGGCCCTGCTGCTGGTCGCCGGCCTGGCCCTGACGGGAGCAATCGGCTACCGGATCGCCCTGGCCCAGAACGCCCGGGAACAGCCGCGTCCGCTCGGCCGCCGCGGCACGATGACCACCGAACAGGAGCGGGCCATGGACAACATCGACTTTCGCGCCCTGCCGCTCAAAAAGGCCCAGGAGATCATCGGCAAGAACAACCTGGAGGCGTATGCCTTCTACACGGCCGGCAAGGGCCTGGGCACGGCGACGGCACACTGTCCCTCGCCCGTGATCGCGGGATCGCACGTGGATGAAGCCGTCATCAAGTACGAGGCCCCCGAGGGGGGCATCGCCCCGGGCGGCAAAGTGACCGTGTGGTTCCCCAACGGCTCCACCCCGCCCCAATACACCGCCCCCGGCAAGGCGAGTTATGTTGCCATCGAGTGCGACCGGCCCACGTCGGCGACCGTGAACATGGTCAACCTGTTCCACAAGGGACCCAACAGGTATTTCGGCAACGAAAACAAACGGATGGTCTCGGCCCACCTGCCCGAAGGGCTCGCCAAGGGGCAGACGCTCACCTTCCGCTGGACCGACGTCAAGGTCGACCAGCATGCCCGCCGGTGGGAGGGCGACCGCTGGCTGTTCCGTACCTACGCCGACGCCGACGCCGACGGCTGGGAGGAGGAGATCGCCAAGTCGCCCTGGGTGCCCAAGGTGGCCGACGCGGCCAACCGCATCGTCATGCGCGGCAACTCCATCGCGGTCGTCGGGGAGCCGGTGCGCCTGACCATCACCGCCCTGGATCCGCTCGACAACCCGGCCATTTCCTATCGCGGCACGGTGCGCTTCACTTCCAGCGCCGACGGGGCGAAACTGCCCGACCCCTACACCTTCAGGGAGCAGGACATCGGCTGCCACACCTTGAGCCTTACTTTTACCAAGCCCGGCTTCTACTGGATCACGGCCAAGGACGAGGCCACCGGCTTCGAATCGACCTCCAATCCGATCGAAATCTGCGCCGAGGAGCCGCCCTTCCGACTTTACTGGGGCGACCTTCACGTCCACACCGAGATGTCGGCCGACGCCCGCTCGGCCGCCCATTGCGTATCCAGCTATGACGGGTCTTACAAGACCGGCCGCTACCGCTACGGCATGGATTTCATGGCCAACACCGATCACCACGGCTCGAACATGATGTCCTACGACATGGCCGACTGGAAGGAGATGATCGCCACGACCAACCGCAATAACGCGCCGGGTGCGTTCGTCACGCTGGTCGCCACGGAGTGCTCGCATGGCAAGGGCGACCAGAACGTCTACTTCTTGGGCGACACCGCGCCCTTCATCCATTACGGCGGGCCAAAGCATCCCTGGGATTTGTGGGAATTCCTCAAGAACTACGAGTGTTTCCCCGTGCCGCATCATTTCGCCCAGAGCATGCGCCCCTGGGATTGGGATAACTACGATCCCAACGTGATGAAACTGGCCGAAATTTATTCCAACCATGGCCGCGCCGAGTTCTTCCAGAACGAGCCCCATTACTCCGGCCACCCCATCCCGACCATCAAGGGCAAGACCTGGGTCGATCAGCTCAACAAGGGGCGCTTCTTGA